>JBBRNS010000066.1:0-17677 GCA_038230175.1 Burkholderiales bacterium | reverse complement strand
CGTGATCAAGGTCGGCGCTGCCACCGAAGTCGAAATGAAAGAGAAGAAAGCCCGCGTAGAAGACGCACTGCACGCGACCCGTGCGGCTGTGGAAGAAGGCATTGTGGCTGGTGGCGGTGTTGCACTGCTGCGCGCCAAGCAAGCGGCTGGCAAGATCGAAGGCGCTAACTCTGACCAAGACGCCGGTATCAAGCTGGTGCTCAAGGCCATCGAAGCGCCTCTGCGCGAGATCGTGTTCAACGCCGGTGGCGAAGCCTCTGTGGTGGTTGCCGCGATTTTGGCTGGCAAAGGTAACTACGGTTTCAACGCCGCTAACGATACCTACGGCGACATGATCGAAATGGGTATTTTGGACCCAACCAAAGTGACACGCACTGCATTGCAAAACGCAGCGTCGGTCGCATCCCTGATGCTGACCACCGAGTGCATGGTGGCCGAGTCTCCAAAGTCTGAGGCCGGTGGCGGCATGGGCGGCGGCGACATGGGTGGAATGGGCGGTATGGGTGGAATGGGCGGCATGGGTATGTAATACCCGGCTGCGCAGGGTGCCAATTTGGCACCCTCGCCCCATAAAAAAACCCGCTGGGCGCGAGCCCAGCGGGTTTTTTGTTGTCTAAGCCAGGCTTATTTGAACCAGCCTTTTTGCAACACTGCGGCCGATACGGCAACTGCCAACAGTCCGTGTGCGAACGGTGTGGGGTGCACGCCATCGGCAAACTGGAAGCGGCTCACAACACCTGGGATCAGGTTCTTGCTGGTGCACACCAAAGAAGAGCCCAAGGCGTTCTTAGCCGGTGTCAAATCACATGCGGGTGTCGTCACGTTAGCCAAGAAGTACTTGGCTGGGTTGGCGACCTGGTCACGCGAGATGGTGTATGCATCAACAAACAAGACCGAAGCGCTGGTGGACAGGTTGGCCTTCAACTGGGCGTTGAAGGTGGTCACCATCAGGTTAACCAAGCCTTGAACTTCTGGGCTTTGGGTCGCAGCAAACGGTGTCTTGCTGATGTCTGGCACATTGATAACGGTGACGCGCTTCGCACCTTTGGCCAGCATTTGCGAATTGACCAGGTTGGCCAACTCAACACCCGCTGCCCCCATGGCACCCACTGCAACCGGTGCATTGGTTTGGAAATACGCACCAGCAGCAGCGGCACCCACGGTGGGGCTCAGCTTGGCAACCGCTGCAGCCACGCACGTGGTGCTGGCATTGGCGGGCAAGCAAGTGCCTGCAGCAATGTCAGCGCCGATTTGCGCGGGTACCGCAGCAGTGACTGCTGCGGTAGCGGCAGCCGTTGCACCAGCGGACAAGCCCGCCAACTGCATGAACACGTCATTGGCACCGGCCAACACATAGACCATTTCTTTGCCATTAAAGTGCCCGCCGTTCAACGACAGATGTTTGGCAACCTGGGTGCTCACCGGCACAGTCAGCTGACCCAGCACGGCGTTGCCACCACCGAGCAGTTTGTTACCCGGGCCGACAGGGTTGCTAACCCGTGCGCCGCCCTGGGCATACGAGGTGCAGCCTGCGTGGTCGGCCACAGGCACTTTGAAACCCTGGGCTACATCGCCATCCAGGCCGGTCTGGGCGGCGCAAGGGGCTGGCAAGCCAAAGCCCAAAGCCATCCACTCGGTCCAGTTGCGGGACAGGTTTTTGCCGTTGACCACGTTGTTGATGGTAAATTTACCGCCACCCAGCGCTGCCACGGTGCCAACACCGTAGGTTCCGACATCGCTCAGGCTGTCGCCAAAGCTCACCTGTGAGGTCACGCCTCGGAAGAAACCTACGCCACCAGCGGGCGTGGCGTTAGTCGGCGCATTGCCGTCCACATAGGCTTGCACGTCGTCCATGGTGACGCCGGCCGAGGCTTGTGCGCTGGTTTGGGAACCGGCATCGGTTCCGGCGCCGCCGCCGCAGGCGACCAGTGTTGCTGCCGCAAGCAGCGTGATAGTTAGTTTGTATTGGCGCATGGTTTGTCTCCGTAATACGGTCGTTTGGGTTAGTAGATCAAGTGGGGAAGCAGTGCAAGCCCGCTCTGCAAGCTGCAGCCCCGTTTATAGCGCTGCACCGTTAGAGGGCCGTTAGTACCTCGCATTGGCGTAGTGGCACCGCACCCAAAATCCGCGCAACCAGGCCACAGCGGGCCACTTTTACCGGCTAACCCGCGATTGCGCCCAAGCGGTCCTGCAGTTGCCGCGCGGCTACGCCATCGGGCGTTTCGAAACCCTCGGTCAACCCGGCGCAGGTGGCGTCCAGCACCGCGCGGGCTTCATCCACCCCGCCCTGCGCTTGGCACAAACGCGCCAAACTCATGGCTGCGCGCAAGGCCAGCGACTGGGCGCCTTGCTGTTGGCTGATGGCCAGGGCCTGTACGAAAAGGGCTTTGGCCGTGGATGCATGCGCGGGTGACTGCCCCCACAATGCCTCGCCCTTAAGTCGGTACAACTCTGCGTCTTGGTGGTGGTCGCCTTTTTCACCGGCTGTGGCCAAAGCTTGGTCAATGACGCGCAGCGCATCGCCAAACTGCCCCCGTGCCACGTAGGCATCGGCCAAGGGCACCATGGCAACGGCTTCGACCGTACCCATGGCCGCATGGGTGGCGTCCACACACTGCTGCATCAAGGCCACACCTTCGGCCCGCCCCAGTTGCGCCAAAGCCCAGCCCCGGCACAGCAGGGTACCCATCTTCCAAAGGGCGAAGCCATGCTTCTCCACCAAAGTTTGGGTTTCCTCCGCCAGCGCCAGAGCGGCCTGCGGTTGGCGCAAATGGCAATGCAAAAACATCGCGAAGGTCAGCGCATAGGCCAGCGTAAACGGGTGGCCCAACTGCCGTGCATAGGCCACGGTTTGCGCGCTAACCGTGCTAGCCTGTTCCGTCAAACCCAAAAACCACAACACGGCCGAGCGGTAAGAGCCATTGGTCACACCCACATCTTCGCCAAAGGCGGCCAAATGGCCCGCATGGTGGGCCGGCAAATACTGTGCATTGACGCACTGAAAATAGCCAAAGGCGGCCACGATGTCGCCACGCCGAAAGTGGGTCACGCCCAAGGCAAATTGGGCCTGCTGGTGCTGCACCGGGTCGCCGCCCTGCTCTGCCATGCGCAGCAATTGCTGCGCCAGCTCTAGCGAATGGTCGTAATTCACCCGCAGGCTGGCGCTGGCCCACAGACCCCAAATGGCCACAAACATGTCTAGCCCACCTTCATGCTCGGTGCACAAGGCCACGGCGCGCGAAAAGGCTTTGGCTCCGGCCGCACAGGTGTAACCCTGCGTGGCGCAATAAGCGGTGCCCAGCCCGATCTGCAGCGCCAACTCGGTGCGGATGCGTGGCCCATCCAGCGGCAAGGTGTCGAGCAAGGCCAACCCCGCCTTGAAATGCAATATGGCTTCTTGGTTCGCACAGTGCTGGCTGGCCAATTGCCCGGCCGCAAGCCAGCAGGTAGCGGCCTCACGCACAGCCCCACCAGCGGCCCAGTGCTGGGCCAGCAACTCGGGGCGGTTTTCAGCGCCGCCGGCTTGCAGCGCGGTAGCAATACGCTGGTGCGCGGCCTCGCGCTCCGACCGGGTTTGCGACTGGTAGGCCGCATCGCGGATCAGCGCGTGGCCAAACTGGAACATGGTGGCCGAGGTCGGTCGTACCAGCCCCACCTCGCGCAACTGGCGCAGGGCGTGGGTGAGCGCAGCCTCGTCCAGGCCAGAAATGGTGCGCAGCAAGTCCACCCGGAACTCGCGGCCTATGGTGGCCGCCCACTGCGCGACCTGCTTGGCCGGGCCAATGCCATCGAGGCGCGCCGCCAGCAAATCTTGCAAAGTGGGCGGTATGGCCCAGCGGTCGGGGCTGAATGACGCTTTTCCCGCCTTGCCCGCTTCTTCCGCTTTACCGGCTTTGGCAGACATCTCTTTGGCGAGTTCTTCCACAAACAGCGGAATGCCATCAGCCCGTTCCACGATGGCGCGCACCGCGTGGGGCGTCAAGCCAGGCATCAGCGTATCCACCAAAGCGCTGGCCTGTGCCGCATTCAGTGCAGCCAAGTCCAAGGTGGTACAAGCACCGTCGGGCCAGGGCGGTTTGAAACCGGCCCGGGCGCTGAACAGCGCCATCACAATACCGGCGCGTTTTTGGGTGACGACGTGGTTAATCAACTCCAGCGAGGATGGATCAGCCCAGTGCAGGTCTTCCACCACCAGCAAGAGCGCATGGGGTTGGGCCAAGGCGTAGAGCCGGTCCAGGGCGATTTGCAGCGTTTTTTCGCGCTGCTCGGCGGGTGACGCAACAGGCTCTGGACAAGACGCGGGCAGTGGCAGGGACAGCAGCTTGGCCAGCAGGGCCAACACGTCGGGCTCATCGGTCGGGTAATGCTGTGCAACGTAGACTGCCAAACGCCCAAAGCGGGCCTGCGGGGTGTCGTCCGGCCCAAAGGACAGGATGGAATGGAACAGCGCCACCAGCGGGTGAAACGGTGACTGGCTATATTCGGGCAAGCAGCGCATTTCGGTCAGCCCCATGGGCTGCACCTGCAGCGCCTCGCGCAGCGACAGCACGATGCGCGACTTGCCAATACCCGCCTCACCCCGCAGCAACACGCTGCGCGGTATGCCGTGCTTAGCTTCACCCCAAATGGCCAGCAGCGTAGCCAGCTCTTGGGTGCGGCCCACCAGGGGCGTGAGGGTGGCCGCAGCTTGCAAACGGTCTTGTGCCCCGCTTTCTTGCGTGACGTGAAACACCTCAACCGGGTGGCGCGAGCCCGCAAGCGAGCGTGGACCCAGGCTGGTGCACGCAAAGTACCCCGCCACCAGGCGCTGGGTTGCGGCGCTAATGGCCACCTCACCCGGCCCTACCTCTTGGCGCAAGCGAATGGCTAGACCCGAGGTGGCCCCAATGGCATCGGGCACGTTGGGTTCACCACCGCTGATCACCATGCCGGTATGGACGCCCACCCGTGCCTCCACGCCCACAAAGGCGGCGCGCGCCAGGGTCAGCCCCGCCTGCACGGCCTGGCGCGCGGCATTTTCACTGGCATGGGGGTAGCCAAAATACGCCAGCAGGCTACCACCGTGCACCTGCACCAAGTAGCCCGAATACGCGCGAACAATTTCGCTGCAACGCGCCTGCGGGCCTGCCAGCAGGCGCAGGGCGTCTTCCTGGTCATCCTCGGCCACCACGTCCAGCGCGCAGTGCAGCACCGTGACTTGGCGGCGCTGCGCGGCGGGCACCGCCGCCACCATGGCTACCGGAGGCTGGCCGTCGGTCGCGCGGCGGGTTGCCAAGGTGGGGTCGTTGCCACGGATGCTCTGCGCCAATGCGCGGGTCTCGCCCGAGGGCGACAAGCCCAACTCGTCGTCCAGGATGCGGCACCATTTGTCGTGCTGCGCCAGGGCGGCATCGCGCTGGCCCGACCGCGCCAAGAGCCGCATGACCCGGCGCAGGCCGTGCTCATTCCACGGGTCCAGCGCCAGAAAACGCTGCGCAAACGGCAAGGCCCGCTGGTGCGCGCCAACGCGGGCGTGGTGGTCTGCCAGCACGGTCAAACGGCTTAAGGCCCGCTGCAGCAAGGTTTCGCGCTGTGCCTGCAGCCAGTCTTCAAATTCGGGGCAATCGGGCAATGCGAATCGCTCTAAAAACTCACCCCGATACAAATAGGCCGTCGCCTCCATATCGGCCAAACACGCGTCGCACAAACCGGGCGGTGGCATGGCGGTGCAGGCGGGGGTGGGGACCGTAAAACGGGCCGCGTCAATATCAAGGTCTGCATCGGCACGCAGCACCACCGCGTCGCGGCTGATCTGCAAGGCCGCATGGTCGCGGTCGGCGCTGCTGAGCTTTTGGCGCAGGTTGTGCAGCACCAAGCGCAGGTTGGCCAGCGCGGTGGCGCGCTCTAACTCGGGCCAAAACAGGGCCGCCAATGCAGCACGTGGGTGGACCCGTCCCGGGTCCAGCGCCAAGAATGCCAGCAATGCACGCCCCTTCTCATAGGCCAACTCGCTGGGCTGCCCATCGCACTCTAGAGCGAATGGTCCAAGTAACCGAAGGTGGTGGCGGGCAGACGAATCCATCGCGCGGTGGGAGTCAGTCCCGCAGCCGCGCCAGCAAACCGGCGGTCGAGGCGTCCAAGCCGCCCGTGTCACCGTTGCCAAGGCGCCGCTCCACATCTTTGGCCAGCACCTTGCCCAGATCCACACCCCACTGGTCGAAGCTGTTAATGCCCCACAACGAACCACTCACAAACACCCGGTGCTCTTGCAGTGCAATCAAAGCGCCCAAGCTGGTGGGCGTGAGGTCATCGAGCAACAAAAAAGTGCTGGGCCGGTTGCCGGTAAATCGCCGAGGGCCCTCGCCCCCGGTATCGGGGTCCTCTTGCCCCTGCATCAAGGCCTGGGCTTGGGCCAGCACATTGGCCAGCAGCAAGGTGTGGTGGCCGGGCAGCGTATGGCGCGCCGTTTTAACGGCAACAAACTCCACCGGCACCACGTCGGTGCCCTGGTGCAGCATCTGGAAATACGCGTGCTGTCCGTTGGTGCCCGGCTCACCCCACAGCACTGGCGCCGTGCCAAAGGGCAGCGGCGCGCCACTGGCGTCCACGCGCTTGCCGTTGCTCTCCATCTCCAACTGCTGCAGGTAAGCGGGCAAACGCTTAAGCGCGCTGTGGTAGGGCGCAATGCTGCGGCTGGTAAAACCATGGAAGTTGCGGTACCACACATCCAGCAAGCCCAGGCGCACCGGCAGGTTCGCCGCGAGCGGGGCCGTGCGGAAATGTTCATCCATGGCATGCGCACCCGCTAGGAATTGGCGAAAGCCCGCAGCGCCTATGGATATCGCTAAGGGCAGGCCAATGGCCGACCACACCGAGTAACGTCCGCCTACCCAATCCCAAAACCCGAAAGTGGTGCCAATGCCAAAAGCGTTGGCCGCTGCCACGTTGGTGGTCAGGGCTGCAAAATGCCGCGCGGTGTCCGTGCCACCCTGGGCTTCAAACCACGCCTTGGCCGAGTGGGCGTTGGTCATGGTCTCAATGGTGGTGAAGGTCTTGCTGGCAATCAAAAACAGCGTACTCTCGGCATTGAGGCCCTGCAGCGTTGCCGCCAGTTCGTGCCCATCCACGTTGGAGACAAAGTGAAAGCGCTTGCCTGGCATCGCAAACGCCTGCAGCGCCAGCGTCGCCATCTGCGGCCCAAGGTCCGAGCCGCCAATCCCAATGTTGACCACGTCGGTAATGTGCGCGTCCGCGCGCACCTGCTCGGCATAGGCCAGCATCGCGTCCAGCGTGGCATGGACCTGGGCCTGCGCGTCGCCCCACGCGCCAATTGCTACTGAATTAATAGCTGCCTGCGGAGGTTTTACGAGGGCTAGAGGCGGATTTCGCAATAAAACGTGGCCGACGGCACGTTGCTCGGTGGTGTTGATGGCCGCACCGGCAAACATGGCGTCGCGGTGCTCGACCACGCCGCATTGCTGTGCCAATTGCAGTAGCAGGTCTTCGGTGGGGGCATCGATCCGGTTTTTGGACAGGTCCGCAAACACATGGGGCGCGCTCTGGCTGAAACGGGCAAACCGCTGTGGGTCCGTGGCAAAGGCTTGGCGCACGTCCAGTGTGCGCCCGGTCAATTCAAAGTGGTGGTGCAATGCACTCCAGGCAGGAGTGCGATCACAGCGGGTGCGGGTCATGGGGGTCTCCTTGGGTGTCAAGCCGTGGCCATCAGTTGTTCGAGTTTGACGGCGTCCACGCAGAATGCGCGAATGCCTTCGGCCAGCTTTTCGGTGGCCATAGCATCTTCGTTCATCGCAAAGCGGAAACTGCGCTCGTCGTATGTGACATACGGCGCGTCACCGGGGTCGGCTCCCGGCCCACCCAGAGCACGCTGCAGCGGCGCGTCACTGGCGGCCAAGGCAGCCAGCAGGTCGGGGCTGATGGTGAGCAGGTCGCAGCCCGCCAGGGCGGTGATTTGGCCAATATTGCGAAAACTTGCACCCATCACCTCGGTAGCAATGCCGTATTGCTTGTAGTAGCGGTAAATCTGGGCCACCGAGCGCACGCCGGGGTCGTTGGCCCCGGCCATATCGGCCTCGACCCACGCCGCACCCGCTGATTTTTTGTACCAGTCGTAAATACGGCCGACAAAAGGCGAGATGAGCTGCACTTTGGCCTGCGCACAGGCCACAGCCTGGCTAAAGGAAAACAGCAACGTGAGGTTGGTGCGAATGCCATCGCGCTCCAAGCGCTTTGCGGCCTCAATACCCTCCCAGGTGGCGGCCACTTTGATGAGCACGCGGTCGATGTGAATTCCCTGCGCTTGGTATAACTCGGCAATGCGCCGCCCGCGCGAGACCGTGGCCTCAACATCAAAGCTCAAGCGTGCGTCCACTTCGGTAGACACCCGCCCGGGGATGATGCTCAAAATCTCGCAACCAAAACGCACCAGCAAGCGGTCCATGACCTCGTCCACTGCGCGGTCACGAAACTGCGCCACCGTATCGGCGAGCAAGGACGCATATTCAGGCTTTTGCACGGCCTTGAGGATGAGCGAGGGGTTGGTGGTGGCGTCTTGCGGCTGGAACTGCGCCATCTGCTTGAAGTCGCCGGTGTCGGCCACAACAGTGGTGAATTGCTTGAGAGCGGCGAGTTGGTTCAGCGTTGTGTGCATACGTACGGTGCCAATGTGTGTTTAAAAGTGACCTTGAATTATGAGTGAAACAAAGTTACATTACAACAACCCAAATCATGTAACTTTTAACCTATGAGCTTTGATCTTGTCCTCTTTGGTGGAACCGGCGATTTAGCATGGCGCAAGCTGATGCCAGCCCTGTTTCAGGCCTTTCGCCACGGCACCCTGCCCGCGGGAGGCCGCATCATTGGTGTGGGGCGCGATGACCTCAGTTGCGACGATTACCGCGCCAAGATTCAGTCTCGGTTTGACAATGTTGACCTAGCCAAACGCCCCAGCGCAGAAGAGTTTGACCGGTTTGCGGCCATTCTAGAGTTTGTGTGCATGGACCTGTCCAAACCGGCTGATTACGCCCGGCTGGCCGAGTGCTTACAACCACGCAATGCTGACACGGTCGTCATGTACATGGCCACCGCCCCGGCGCTGTTCACCACCATCTGCGAACAGTTGGCCGCCAGTGGACTCAACACCCCCAACACCCGAGTGGTACTTGAAAAGCCCCTAGGCCACGACCTGCAGTCCAACCGCGCCATCAACAAAACGGTGTGCCGGGTTTTTGAGGAAAAACAGGTTTTTCGTATCGACCATTACCTGGGCAAGCCTGCGGTACAAAACCTGTTTGCCCTGCGTTTTGGCAATGCGCTGTTTGAGCCCTTATGGCGGCGTGAGCACATCGCCAACATCCAAATTACCATCGCCGAAGACTTGGGCGTAGAAACCCGTGGCGCCTTTTATGAGACCACCGGTGCCCTGCGCGACATGGTGCAAAACCACGCGCTACAACTGCTGTGCGCCATTGGGATGGAGCCGCCCATCAACGCACACGCCGACGCCATACGCGACGAAAAGCTCAAAGTGCTGCGCTCGCTCAAACCCTGGACGGCCGAGACATTGGTGCAAGACGTGGTGCGCGGCCAATACGGCAGCGGCAGCATCGACGGCGCCAAGGTGCCGGGCTACCGTGACGAGGCGGGTGTAGACCCCAAGAGCAACACCGAAACCTTTGTCGCTCTGCGCACCGAAATTGCCAACTGGCGCTGGGCCGGCGTGCCGTTTTACATCCGCACCGGAAAACGACTGGCAGGGCGTGACGCGCGCATCGTGATCAACTTCAGGCCCACACCCCACGCCATTTATGAGGACCACACCGAAGTCGCCAACCAACTGGTCATCCACCTGCAACCCAAAGACGGGTTGGAGCTGCACCTGATGGCGCAGGGGCAAGACAACCGCCAAAGCCGCACGGCGCTGTCCAGCCAAACACTGGCCCCGGTGCAGCTAGACCTAGACTTTGACAAACGCTTTGGTTCTGAGCGCGTAGGCGCCTACGAGCGGCTGCTGCTGGACGTAATTGACGGGCGATTGAACCTGTTTGTGCGCAGCGACGAACAAGAAGAAGCCTGGCGCTGGGTGGAGCCCATCCTCAACCACTGGGCCGCAGACAGCAAAGGCCCGCGCCTGTATGCATCAGGCACCTGGGGGCCGAGCGCCGCCAGCGCCATGATTGCGCGGGATGGTTTTTGCTGGGCGGAAGAGTGCTAAATCATGCTTGACCGCATTCAAGCCGCCCTGCCCTCCTTAGCCCCGGCTGAGCAACGGGTGGGGAAACTGTGCCTGGCCGACCCCCGCGCATTCTCCCGGTTGCCGGTGACGGAGCTGGCGGACCGCTCGCATGTGAGCAAACCCACGGTCGTGCGCTTTTGCCGCAGCCTGGGCTACGACGGCCTGGCCGACTTCAAGCGCAAATTGGCCGGCACCGTGAACGAAGGCGTGCCGTTTATCCACCGCAGCGTGGATGCGGATGACAAAACGGGCGACGTCATGGTCAAGGTTATCGACAACACGGTGGCGGCCTTTTTGAAATACCGCAACGAGGCCAGCAGCGTGGCCCTTGAGAAGGCCGCTACCGCGTTGGTCAACAGCTACCAGGCCAAGCGGCAAATTCAGTTTTTCGGGGTGGGTAACTCGGGCATCGTCGCGCAGGACGCCCAGCACAAGTTTTTCCGCCTGGGTATCAATACCACCGCTTACAGCGACGGCCATATGCAGGTAATGAGCGCGTCCATATTGGCGCCCGGCGACTGTGTGGTGGTGATCAGTAACTCGGGCCGCACCCGCGATTTGATGGATGCCTGCGACATCGCCCGCAAAAACGGCGCAACGGTCATCGTCATCACTGCCAGCGGCTCGCCCCTGGCCAGTGAAGGAAACATCCACCTCAGTGCCGACCACCCTGAGGGGTTTGACCGCTACAGCCCCATGGTCTCGCGCCTGCTGCACCTGATGATCATCGACATTTTGGTCACCTGTGTGGCACTGCGAATTGGCGGCGACACCTTGCAACCGTTATTGAGCGAGATGAAGCACAACTTGCGTAGCAAGCGGTATGCGTAAACAGAGAAACATGCTTCCATGTGACTAAAGCTGGTTTTTAATGTCTCGTTTAGTAGACTTAATAATGTAAATGTATTAAATTAGATACATGAATAAGCCGCATCACCTCCAAAAATTAGGCGCGAGCTTTAAGACCTTGCGAATTAACCGAGGGTTAACGCAGGCAGAGCTTGCACGCCTTGCAGGCATCACACGGCTGAAAGTCATTGCGATCGAGGCTGGTAAAGATTCGGTCGCTATCGGCGGGCACGCAAAATTGGCAGCAGCCTTGGGTAGCGAACTGACACTGGGAGCTCGGTCGCGCCCCACCCTCGAAGAGATGAAGCATTTCCAATGAATCCACTTCACAGCCTACATATCTCGACGCCGCAAGGTAAAAGCGGCAACCTGAGTATGGCGGACGAAAAATTCCTGTTTACATATGCCGATGTCAGCACCAATACCGGCATCAGTTTAAATATGCCGGTTCGAAGGGCGCAGTATGCGCACCCCGTGCTACACCCCATTTTTCAGATGAATTTGCCCGAGGGCTTCATGCTAGAAGAGCTGCGCAACCGGCTGGCCAAAATTGTGAACCTGGACCCAATGCTGCTGCTATCACTGACAGGGGCGCAATGCCCCATCGGACGTGTCTCCGTGCAATCACCAACGGTGCAACCGTTTCCATCCGAACCCAAACTGACAAAAGGCGAACGCCTGAGCGAAATCTTGGAGTGGGACGGAACCGAAAACCTCTTTGAAGAACTGGTCAACAAATACATATTCAGAGCAGGTATCTCAGGCGTTCAGCCCAAAGTGCTGGTCCCGCAAATACCCGACATGGACAGGCAAGACTCCAAAGCGACGGTACACACGCAGGACCTTATCGTCAAAAGTGGCCGCAGCGAATACCCTGGCCTGGCCGCCAATGAATACTTGTGCATGACCATCGCCAAAGAAGCTGGCATTTCGGTGCCAGAATTTTTCTTATCAAAAAACAAAGAGCTTTTCATCATGCGCCGTTTTGACCGCACGACAGACGGCGCGGCACTGGGCTTTGAAGACATGGCCGCGCTGGCCGGACTCTCCTCGCACGACAAATACACCACCAGCTACCGGCATGTAGCTAGGCTGATCGAAGTCTTTGCGTCGGGCGACAAAGTGGCCAGCTCGCTATTGCAGCTTTTTGACATGGTCGCACTGTCATGCATTGTCGGCAATGGTGATGCACACCTCAAAAACTTTGGCCTGCTCTATACCGACCCTACCAGCAACGACTGCACGTTGGCGCCCGCCTACGACATCGTCAACACCACGGCGTACATACCTGAGGATGTGCTGGCCCTGGATTTATGTGGGCAAAAATCGTTTTTTTCTTCGCGACAAGGACTGCGCGACTTTGCTGTCGCCTGCGGGGTGAACGACCCTCGCGATCGCATCCAACGCCTTTTACTGACTGCGGAATATGTGTTGCGCAGTGAAGTAGACATTGCAGAATCTATTCCCCAAGTGGTGCGCGCCATTCAGGCCGAAATAGACATGCTGTCTGCTGTCTTTTTTTAAGTCACGCGTTAGAAAAGCGATCAACCATGTAAAAAAAACCCGCTGCATTGCTGCAGCGGGTGTTTGACGTTAAACCGTGACGCTGGCCTAAGCCAGCATGGGATTAGAACGAGTGCGACAACAGCAAGTTGTACTGGCTGGAAGCGTCTTGGTTAGCTGCAACACCAGCTGGGCCAACGGCAGTCCAACGGGCGTAGTTAGCAATCACCGAAGTACGCTTGCTCATCGCATAGCCGTACTCCAACGAGTAACCAGTGCCGGTGGAAGATGTTGCGGTACCCACGTCAGCCACGGTACGCGAAGCGTATGTCAGGCCGAAGGAAGAAGCACCCATTGGGATCTTGGCAGCCAACAGGTAGTCAGTAACCTTAGGCGACAAAGTGGGGATACCGGTGTTGTCAGCGTTGGTAATAACCACGCCGCCACCCAATTTCGCCACACCCAAGTCATAGCTAACAGCCGCCTTGATTGTGTCTTTGCCGTTACCAAAACCTTTTTGGTTTTTGTACACTTGGTAAGTTCCGTTCGCCACGATAGGACCAGCAGAGTAAGTAGCACTGATAGCAGTCAAAGGAGCCGAAACGCCACCGGATGTACCGGCAGTAGCACCAGTGATACCGGTTCCAAACGAAGTGGAGTAAGCCGCTTCGTATTGTGCAATAGCGAATGTGAATGCGCCGACTGGGATTGCAAAGGCAATGTAGTCACGTGGAGTACGTGCGGTGAAAATCTTGTCGAAATTCGACGCGTTGCCTGTTGTACCAGACTCCCAACCAGTGTAGTAAGCATCAACACCAGCAATACCACCGCTCAGGTAGTCAGCAGACTTGACTGTACCCATGACCAAGCCACCAACAGGGGTAACCAGGGTCAAAGAGGTGTCATCACCAGTGACGGTGCTGTGAGGGTTTGTATTGACGCGCATAGATGCTTTAGCAGCAAAACCACCGCCCAAGTCTTCTTTTGCTTCGAAAACAACTTTTGCTGTTTCAGCGCCCAGACCTGCAGTCTCGGAAGAGCCGGATCCGCCAACACCACCGGTGGTGGTGGACTGGTAACCGTATGTCAAGTTACCGGTAACGGAAACTTGTGCGAAAGAGGCGCCGGAAGCAGCCAGAACAGCCAAAGCGATGAGTGATTTTTTCATTTCAGATTTCTCATAAAAGTTAAACAGAAGGCTCCTTGGAACCTGGGGAGTAGTCTAAGCGTTTATACCTATTCCATTCCTTCGGCTTTTCGGGCCAACCTCCCATTTCAGGAAGTTATACGTATTGCACCAGACCTCCGACCGTTTGGCAAAGCAAACTCACAAAAAGTGGGTAAAAACCCCCGGTTTTTGGGTTTTCGTTGGCTTGTTGCAACATTTTGTTGCACGGCACTGGCTTTCGTTACAGGCTAGACTGCCCCCATGGACACCTTGGATACCGCCCTTTGCGCCGCCAGTGGCGCACTACGCACGCTTTTTGCGAAACCGCGGGCGGCCCACGCCTGCCCGACCCTGCCAGAGCAACCCACCACCCTCAGCGCGGATGAAAAAAGCCGTGCTGCGGGGCTGATGCGGGTCAACCACGTTGGCGAGGTGTGCGCCCAGGCGCTTTACACAGCGCAGGCTTTAAGCACCCGCAACCCGGCCTTGCGCGCCCAATTTATTCACGCTTGCCAAGAAGAAACCGATCACCTAGCTTGGACAGAGCAGCGGCTTGAAGCGTTGGGCGAACGGCCCTCGCTGCTCAATCCGCTTTGGTACGCCGGTGCCTTTGGCCTAGGCCTGTTGGCTGGCCGCCTGGGAGATGCGGTGAGCCTGGGCTTTGTGGTGGAGACCGAACGCCAAGTGGGCGCCCACTTGGACAGCCACTTAGAACAACTACCCGAAAGCGACCACGCCTCGCGGGCCATCGTGGCGCAAATGCGGGACGATGAGCTGGCGCACGCCAGAGCCGCGCAAGCGGCAGGCGCCGTGGATTTGCCCCAACCGATCAAAGACTTGATGCGCGCCGCAGCCAAGGTGATGACCACCGTGGCGCAGCGGATTTAAGTCGGCTGCGGGCTGCCATGTGCACCCACCCACTGCGTAAGTCGTTCGCGCTGACGATCGGGAATGGCCAAACCGCCTAAGCGCTGAGCAAGCAAGGCGGGGGTGACGATTTTTGTGCGCAGCATCTCTGCGACAAAAGGCCAATCTTTTTCCCGCCCGGCCACCAATTTTGCGGCAGCCAAATCACATGGATCCAGACAGAGCCCCACCTTGAGGTCAGTGTTGGGGTTTTGTATGCGCACCAACCGGTCCTGCCACCCCCCTGGCAAGCACGCGGTTTCGGGCCCCACTCCCTGAGCGTAATAACCAAAACATTCGTGAAACGGCGAGCCCTCTCCAATGGCGCCATCAATGAGGTCGGCCAGTTCGGGGCGCTCCAAGGGGTAAATGTCAGCCTCCATGGACACAACCAACAAGGCAGATGGCTCTGGCACAGAACCCAAGATGGATTGACTTCCCACCACCACAATCTCGTATTGGTTGGTGATGGCTGAGGCCGCCCGGATCAAGTGCTCCAGCTCACTGCGGCGCATGGGCTTCTTTCCACCGCTTCAAAAATAAAAAACGCTCTTGGTTGGTCAACAGGCATGCCAAAGGCGAGGCCTGCCGCATGGCATCGCCCCATTGTGAATTCTGTGTGGCGGCCGTCAAGCAGGCATCCACGCCTTGGTCCATCAGGCGTTGCCACGATTCCAAATAGCCTTGCCCGCGTGGGGACGCAGTTGTCCTCCAGCGGCTCAAGACTGCTTGCGCCTCGTCAAACAAAGCGGCATCCTGCCGAATTTTCTCGGCCACCAGCTGGTGCAGTGCCAAACTGCGCTGATCGAGTTCTTGATGGGTGGGCATGGGGGCAATTTACCCTAAATCTCCACCACCTCAAAGCTGGTGGTAATCGCTGCCGTCTTGCCCAGCATGACGCTGGCCGAACAGTATTTTTCGTGGCTCATGGCGATGGCGCGCTCTACGGCCGCCGCGGGAACACCTTTACCAGTGACGGTGAAGTGCATATTGATCGCGGTAAACACCTTCGGGTCCACCTCAGCGCGCTCGGCCGTGAGCTTTACGGTGCAACCCTGCACCGCGTGGCGGCCGCGCTTAAGGATGAGCACCACGTCATAGGCGGTGCAGCCGCCGGTGCCAGCCAGCAGCATCTCCATGGGGCGCGGCGCCAGATTTTGGCCACCATTTTCCGGCTTGGCCGCGTCTGGGGCACCGTCCATCATGACGGTATGGCCACTGGCTGTTTCGGCCACAAAACCCATTCCCGAGCGGGTATTCAAACCACCGATCCAGCTGACTGTGCATTCCATATCAATTCCTCGTAAACCACTCCGCGCGGGGCAAACCGCCGTTACCCTACAATGCAACTAGATTGCTCCGCGCGGAGTAAAAAATATTTTAATAACCACCGGAGTGTAGTCCCATGAGCCCCAAGTCTTTACCCGCCAGCACACTCGCCCTGACTCCGGCAGACTACCTGAAGAAGATTTTGACCGCCCGCGTGTATGACGTGGCCCATGAAACGCCCCTAGAGCCCGCCCGCGTCCTGAGCCGACGGCTGCACAACACGGTGCTGCTCAAGCGCGAAGACCAGCAGCCCGTGCGCAGCTTCAAACTGCGCGGTGCCTACAACAAGATGGCACACCTGACGGCCGAGCAACTGGCCAAGGGTGTCATCTGCGCCTCCGCCGGCAACCATGCCCAGGGTGTGGCCCTGAGCGCCAGCAAACTGGGCACCCGCGCAGTCATCGTCATGCCCACCACCACCCCGCAGGTCAAAGTGGACGCGGTGCGTGGATTTGGGGGCGAGGTGGTGCTGTTTGGCGAGAGTTATTCCGACGCCTACGGCCATTCACTTGAGCTGCAAAAGCAAGAAGGGCTGACGTTTGTACACCCCTTTGACGACCCCGATGTGATTGCTGGCCAAGGCACCGTGGCCATGGAGATGCTGCGCCAGGTACAAACCCTGGGCGCCGACAAGGCCGCCAAATCCGGCCAAAAGGCCAGCCAGATGCAGGGCCCCCGCTTGGACGCGGTGTTTGTGGCCATTGGCGGCGGCGGGCTGATTGCGGGGGTGGCCAACTACATCAAAGCGCTGGACCCGCGCATCAAGGTGATTGGCGTGCAGATGAACGACTCCGACGCCATGATCCAGTCGGTAGCCGCCAAACAGCGCGTCACCCTACCCGATGTGGGCCTGTTCTCAGACGGCACCGCCGTGAAACTGGTGGGCGAAGAGACGTTTCGCATTGCCAGCGAACTGGTGGACAGTTTTATGACGGTGGACACCGACGCCGTGTGCGCGGCCATCAAAGACATTTTTGTAGACACCCGCAGCATTGTGGAGCCCGCTGGTGCCTTGGCGGTGGCGGCCATCAAACAGTATGTAGCCCAACACAAGACCAAAGGCGAAACCTACGCCGCCATTTTGTGCGGTGCCAACATGAACTTTGACCGACTGCGCTTCGTGGCCGAGCGGGCAGAGGTGGGCGAAGAACGCGAGGCCCTGTTTGCCGTCACCATCCCCGAAGAGCGGGGCAGCTTCAAACGCTTTTGTGAGCTGATTGGTGAGCTGCCCGGTGGTCCGCGCAATGTGACCGAATTCAACTACCGCATCAGCGACGCCGCACAAGCCCATGTTTTCGTGGGCCTAACCACCCAAGCCAAGGGCGAGTCTGAGAAGGTGGCCAAAAACTTCACCAAGCACGGTTTCACCACGCTAGATCTGACCCACGACGAATTGGCCAAAGAGCACATTCGCCACATGGTGGGCGGAATCTCTGCGCTGGCGCAGGACGAGCGCTTGCTGCGTTTTGTGTTCCCCGAGCGCCCCGGTGCGCTGATGAAGTTTTTGAGCCTGATGCGCCCGGGCTGGAACATCAGCCTGTTCCACTACCGCAACCAGGGTGCAGACTACGGCCGCATTCTGGTGGGCCTGCAAGTTCCCAAGGCGGACGACAAGGCCTTTGTCCAGTTTTTAGACACGCTGGGCTATCCGTTTGTAGAAGAAACCGCCAATCCGGTGTACCGTATGTTTT
>JBBRNS010000065.1:0-17779 GCA_038230175.1 Burkholderiales bacterium | reverse complement strand
GGGCCATAGCATCCTGATCAACTCGTCCTTTTGCGCATGACTAAGTTGGCTGAGATCGGGCAGGTTTGGCATTACAACGCATTGTCGCTCACTATTTCATAGCGGACGATGGCCTGACTCATTGGGAGCTGAGTAGTTACTTTTTTTAAGCCAAATCGGCCTCCAGGCCTCATAGAACGTGCGCAAGTAGCTATGAAATATGTAGCGCTTATGCAACGTAACAAGCAATGTTGCGTGTGACTAGCGGCGCAGCCACGGGGGCTACTTCTTCGGTGACACCCACATGGTTATCAGCGCCTGGAAGACGAGTTCGTTTTTCAGGTCATGCACCTCCACCTTGACTTGGTACTCGCCCGCGACCGCCCAATCTGGCTTGGATACCGGCGTTGCGGTGGCCACCAGGTCGGTGGTGGCTTTCTTCAAATAGTCCACCGCCATGCCCTTGGGAATCCAGCGGTGGCTGGCGGGCACGGTGACCTCGGTCATGGTGCCACCCGCCAACTCGGCCATGTTGCACATGGCAATGGCGTGCACGGTGCCAAGGTGGTTTAACACCGCCCGCCGCTTGCTGATGCCAACTTTGCACATACCGGGGGCCAACTCTTCAAACACCGGATTGATGCTGCTGAAGTACGGTGCCTTTAGGCAAACCATTTTCGAGAATGCCCACTTACCGCCGGGCATGGAGGCAAAGCGTTGCCAAATTTTTAGGGTACTTGCTGCCATATTGACCTCTCTTAGTGCGTTAGGGCGTGTTGCCAAAGGCAGTCAATCGCCGAAAATAGAACTATATTCTAGAACAATTTTCTAGATTTATTTGTAAAATCGCCAAATGACCAATGCAGCAACGCCAAATCCGCCCAAGCCGCATAAGAGCCACATCCTTGACACAGCGCTGGCCTGCTTTAACGAAATGGGCATTCAAGCCACCACCATTGAGGCCATTCGGGCGCGGGCCAACAGCAGCGTCGGCTCGATTTACCACCATTTTGGAAACAAAGACGGGCTCATTGCCGCCCTGTTCTTCACTGCACTAGACGACCAAACAGCAATGACCCAGGCCCGCCTACAAACTGCCACCAATGCCAAAGAGGCGGTTGAAGCGATGGTTCGCACCTACCTAGAGTGGGTTACGCAACAGCCAGAACTGGCGCGTTTCATGTTTCAAGCCCGCTCGGCCGTGGCGGACGGCCCTTTCGGTGCAGAGCTGGTTCAACGCAACAAAGAGCGGCTTCGGGGATTGCTGGCATGGCTAGACCGCGGCTTGGCCGACGGGTCGATGCGGGCGCTGCCGCGTGAAACCTATGCGTCCTTGCTGATCGGGCAATCCGAAAACTACTGCAAGGCTTGGCTATCCCAACGGGTGAAGTCCAAACCCACCGAATTTGCCAGCGTGTTTGCCGAGGCAGCGTGGCGGTCCATCGGTGTGGGCCCAGACGAATTAATAATATAGAGTGTCAAAGGACAAATCGGCTGCAGCCCTCGTAGATATTCCGCAAGCAGCTATGACTTTTGCAGCAATTCTTGAACCCGCACACGCAAACCTTCAGGATTAACATCCGCCACCGGCATCGGCGCTCCCACGTTCAGGCCCACCCGGCTGAACCAGCCGCGTCGAAAGGGCCGCACCATCGCGCCGCCCTGCTCTACCCGGCTGAAGAACGAACCCCACAGGTTAACAAGCGCCATCGGGACCACTTGGACGGCCACGCCTTGCTGGGTGGTGCGCTCCAAAATTTTCATGATGCCGCCCTTGAACTCTTGCACGGTGCCGTCACGGGTAAGGCCGCCTTCGGGGAAGATGGCCAAGAGGTCGCCTTCTTTGAGCACTTTGGCGGCTGCGTCAAACGCGGCTTCATAAGCAGCAGGGTCTTCCGCACGCGGGGCTATAGGAATCGCTTTACCCAAGCGGAACAACCAACCCAGCACCGGCACTTTAAATATGCGGTGGTCCATGATGAAGTAAATGGGGCGTGGGCTGGCGGCCATTAGCAAAATGGCGTCCACAAAACTGACGTGATTGCACACCAAAATGGCAGCGCCCTGGGTAGGAATGTGCTCGTCGCCCTGTACCTTGAAGCGGTAAATGAAGTGCGAGAGCACCCAGGCCACAAAGCGCAGCAGGTATTCGGGCACCAGCATAAAGATGTAAAACGCCACCACCGCATTGGCAATGCCGGTGAACAAGAAGATTTGCGGGATGGTAAAGCCGCTACCCAAGAGTGCGCCAGCAATAACCGAGCTGGCGATCATGAACAAAGCGTTCAAAATATTGTTGGCAGCGATGATGCGCGCGCGGTGTGTGGGCTGGCTACGCAGCTGGATCAGGGCGTACATGGGCACGCTGTAAAGGCCTGCAAACAAGCTGAGCAGCGCCAAGTCCACTAGAACCCGCCAGTGTGCGCTTTGCGCCAGAAAGGTTGCCACGCCCATGACATCCGCCGCAGGCAGGCTGGTGGACGCAAAGTACAGGTCTATCGAAAACACACTCATACCAATGGCGCCCAGCGGCACCAAGCCAATCTCCACATGGCGGCGACTCAGCACCTCACACAAGAGCGAGCCGGTACCAATGCCAATGGAGAACACCACCAACAAAAAGGACGCCACCCGCGCATCACCATGCAGCACCTCTTTGGCAAAGCTGGGAAACTGGCTCAAAAACACGGCACCAAAGAACCACATCCAGCTAATACCCAAGAGCGAGCGAAAAACCACCAGATTGCCGTGCGCCAGCTTGAGGTTGCGCCAGGTCTCGCTGACCGGGTTCCAGTTAATCGTCAGCCCAGGGTCCGTTGCCGGTACCGAGGGGATAGAGCCTGCAACCAAACGCCCCACAATCGCCAGCCCCAAACAGGCAATGGCGACATGGGTATGCCCCATATATGGCACCGCCACCAACAGGCCGCCCACGACCTGCCCTAGCAAAATCGCCACAAAGGTACCCATCTCCACCATGCCGTTGCCACCGGTCAGTTCGCGCTCAGACAACACCTGGGGCAACAAAGCAAATTTGACTGGCCCAAACAGCGTGGAGTGCACACCCATCAAAAACGTGCACACCAGCAGCACCACCACATTGCTTTGCATAAAGCCGTAGGCCGCAATCGCCATGATGGCGATTTCCAGATTCTTGACAAACCGAATCATCACCGTCTTGTCCACCTTGTCGGTCAGTTGGCCCGCCGTGGCGGAGAACAACAAAAACGGCAATATGAACAATGCCCCAATCACCAGCCCCGCCATTTTTGGCTCTAACCAACTCACATTGAGCTGGTAGGTCACCATGACAACGAAGGCAAACTTGAACAGGTTGTCGTTGGCCGCACCGGAAAACTGCGTCCAGAAAAACGGCGCAAAGCGGCGCTGACCCAATAGCGCAAATTGGTTGGGGTGTGCGTGGTCCGCAGGGGCGGCATTGGCGGCGGTGACAGTGGATTCGGTGCTCACAATGTTTCCTCTTGTTTTGTGGATCGCGGCCTACGCATGGGCCAGCTGGGTCCGGCCAAACCGGGCATGGCCGCCATTGTGCATGAGGGCAATGACGGGCCATGCGGACAACGCGGCAGCCACGTGTTTAAGGCTATGGCCAGAGACCAAGCCGTGGGTCAATTCAAATATCGGTTGGTCACCCAGCTCCAATAGTTTTGCCAGGGCGTACCACCCAATCAGCGCACCCAAAGGCAGGCCACAGGCACCCGCTATGGGGCGACGCGCGACCATGCTCAATACCAAAAGCATGCCGCCACCCTGCAAAATCGACCAAGGCAACAAATTGGCAGTACTGGCCCACACACCCACTGCTACCGGGCCCAGTGCCGCAACCGCGATGGCCATGGTTGCACCGGCGCGCATGCTCAGCCGGTCTGACACAGCCAAACCGGTCACCCCGGCAAATGCCAACACCATACCCAAGCGGTCTAGGGCCAAGCCCGCATCGTCAGGTCGCAGGTGGTACAAGGTGGAGCAGACGGCAGTGATCAACAGGCCAACAAAAAACACGCCGGTTAAAGTGCGCTGTGTACCTTGTGGCAGCACATGCATGCGTGCCAGCCCCCACACGCCCATCACCGCAAACGGCAGGTTACTCAGCACGTCCATCGCAAAAGGCAGGCCCCACATGGCACGCTGGTCTGCAAACGCGTGGTAATGGGCGTATTGGGCCACGTTCGGGCCCAGGCAGGCTACGGCCAAAGCCAGGGCTACTGCGGCTAATAATGTGGTCTCTGCCGCGCTGAGTGAATGTTTCAAGAAATGTCCCCTGTTGGTGAAGAAGGTCGCTAGTCTGTTGTGACGCCATCCCAAAGCGACTCAAATTTCGATACAGTACAAGAAATTTCGTTGCAACGTATCACCAAACAATACCTATGAGCACCACAGCCGACCTGGTCATTGCCCTTAAGAAAGAGCTAAAAACCGCCCAAATGACCTATGCTGACCTGGCGCTGGCGCTGGGTATGGCCGAAAGCAGCGTCAAGCGCATGCTGGCCAAGGGCGACATGCCCCTCTCACGCATCGACGCCATTTGCCGGGCCCTCACACTCGATTTTGCGGATCTGGCGCGCCGGGTGGCCGATGCGCAGCCCCTGCTGGCACAACTCACCCAAGAGCAAGAGCGGGCAGTGGTGGCCGACAAAAAATTGCTGTTGGTGGCGATTTGTGTACTCAGTCAATGGACGCTGGAGCAAATGGTGGCCAGCTACCGGTTGAGCGAGCCGGAATGTATAGGCTACCTGGCGCAACTGGACCGCATTGGCATCATTGAGCTGCGCCCGCTCAACCGCTACCGCCTCAAATTGGCCAAGACCTTTCGCTGGCGCCCGCACGGCGCTGTCATGGATTATTTTCGCGAAAACGCCTTGCTGGACTACTTCTCTGGCGGATTTGACGGCAGTGGCGAAGGGCTGCTGCTGGTACACGGCTCGGTCAGCAAAGGCCAAGCACCCGCTTTTATGGAACGCATGCAGCGCGTAGCACTGGACTTTGCGCAGCAACACCTGGCCGACCAAAAACTGCCGGAGAAAGACCGCGAGGGCTACACCCTGCTGCTGGCCATGCGCAGCTGGGAGTTTGAAGCCTTTACCCAGCTAAGGCGTTAAAAATGGGCAACCCGAGGACGGTAAATACTGCCTGTGATCTGGCGTAAAGTTCAACCCAACCGGATTCCACCCTTCTGGGTGGATGGGGTGTAAGGGCTGGTGGTGCGCCGCATTGGAGCTGCTTACACTTCCCGGATATGAACCACGCGCTGCACTCGCCCAACTGCCTAAACGCTAGCCAAGTGCACATCTGGCATGCCCAGCTCACGCCACCGGAAGCGCACGGGCAGCACGCCACGATGGACCTGCTGTCGCCACACGAGCGCACGCAGCACGCGCGCTTTCACTTTGAGAAAGACCGGCACTGCTATCTGGTCACCCGCTGCCTGGTGCGCACCGTGTTGTCGCGCTACGTGCCGCAGATTGCGCCGCAGGATTGGGCGTTTGAACCCGGGCCCTATGGTCGCCCGCAGATTACCAACCCAGAGCCCGCAGCCCAAGCGCTGCGCTTTAACCTGTCGCACTGCGACGGCTTGGTGGTACTGGCGGTCACAACGGGGCGCGAGGTGGGCATTGATTGTGAAAACACCAGCCGCCCTGCGCCCTTGGAGGTGGCGGACCATTTTTTCTCGTCCAGTGAGGCGCAGGCCTTGCGCAACCTGCCCGATGCACAGCAGGCGTGGCGGTTTTGGGAACTGTGGACGTTTAAGGAGAGTTATATGAAAGCACGGGGCATGGGCGTGTCATTGCCCTTGGCGCAGTTTTCTATCAACCTAGAGACCCCGGCGCAGGTGGCGATTGGCTTTGACGGCATTGCCGATGACCCCGCCGCCTGGCAACTGTGGCAATACCAGCCAAGACCGGAGCACTTGGTAGCGCTGTGCTTGCAGCGTGGCGGGGAGGCGCCCACGCAGCCGGTTTTTTGGCGATTTCAGTGGCCCGATGGGGTGGAGAAGATGCAGGTCAGCGCTACCCGTACTTCAGACGGTTAGCAGGCCACTAACCCTCCAGCAACCCGCCAGCGCCCGCCTGTAACCAGCCACCTACCCGTAATCCACCACAACCCGGCGTTCCGGGTTCAGGGTGTCAGGTGCTGGTGTGATGCGCTGCTTAGGTGTTGATCTGCGCCCAGGCCTTGTCCAACCGCTTAACACTCACCGGCTGGGGCGTGCGTAGCTCTTGGGCGAAGAAGCTCACGCGCAGTTCTTCTAACAGCCAGCGGAACTCTTCCATGCGCTCGTCCACCGAACCTTTGCGTTCGGCCACCAGCCGCCAGTAGCGCTGCTCTTGCGGGCGCAGCTCGGCCAGGCGGGTGGTGTCGCGCGCGGGGTCGGCGCGGTATTTCTCCAGCCGGGCGGTGATGGCCTTGAGGTAACGGGCCAGGTGCTGCAGCCGCGCCCAGGGGGTGGATTGCAAAAAGCGTTTGGGTACCAGGCGCTGCAGTTGCTGGGCGCAATCTGCCGTGGCATCGGGCGCGTTTTTGGTGTCTTTGATCTTGCGGGCGGCGGTGGCGTATTCCAACAAAATGGTGCTGGCCAAGCGGGCCACTTCAGTAGCGATCAGGGTCAGGCGGCCCCTACCCTCGTCCACCCGGCGCTTGAAGGCGAATTCGTCAGCGGGCAGAGGATCAAGCAAGAAGGCGCGGTCTAGGGCGACGGCGATGATTTGCTCGCGCAGTTCTTCCAGCGTTCCCCCACCGGTTCCGTTTTCGGCTTTGCCCACCAGCATGTAGGTCACCGCCATCTTTTGCAGGTCAGGGATGTTTTTTTCCAAATACTTGAGCGCGTCTTTGAGCTGCAGGGCAAACAGGCGACGCAGGCCTGCGCGGTGTTTGGCGGCGGCTACTTCAGGCTCGTCAAACACCTCTACCGTCACAGCGTCGCCCGCATCGATGAGCGCAGGAAAGCCAATCAGGGTCTGGCCGCCTTTTTGAATCTCAAGCAGCTCAGGCAGTTCGCCAAAGGTCCAGCCGGTGTAACGCTGCCCGGTGACAGACGGCTTGGATGGCGCCGGGTTGCCTGCGGGTTTGGACTGATTCACTCCTGTTTTGATAGCTGTTTGCGCAGGTTCCGCGAGGGCTAGAGGCCGATTTGACACTAAATTTTCCGCAGGGGCAGTCGTTTGCGCCAGCTTCAGCCCGGCCAGCGCCTGGAAGGCACCGCGCGCCTGCGCACCCAGCTCGGCCTTGAGCGCGCTTAGGCTTCGGCCCTGCCCCATCTGGCGGCCATGCTCGTCCACCACCCGAAAGTTCATGAAGAAGTGGGGGCTGAGCATGTCGGCTTTGATGTCGGCCCGGGCCACGTCCACGGCGGTGGCTTCACGTACCAGCTTGAGCACCGCGTCGATCAAGGCGCCGCTGCCAAAGCGCTCGGGCGCGTTCAGTGCTTCAGCAAACTTGGTGGCGGTGTCGGGCAGCGGCACCAGGCGGCTGCGCGGCCGCTGGTGCAGGGTTTTGATCAGGGCTTGCACCTTGTCTTTGAGCATGCCGGGCACCAGCCATTCGCAGCGCTCTTCATTCACCTGGTTGAGCACAAACAGGGGTACGGCAACGGTTAAGCCGTCGCGCGCGTCGCCGGGCTCGTGCAAATAGGTTGCGGCACAGTCCACGCCACCCAGACGAATGGTTTTGGGGAAGGACGCGGTGGTGATGCCTGCGGCCTCGTGGCGCATCAGCTCTTCGCGGGTGAGTCGCAGCAGTGTGCACTGACCCCGGTGGTGCTGGGGCACGTTTTGCTCCGTGTCCCCCGCCCGCTGCGCGGGCTCCTCCTTGACCTGCGCAAAACGCACCCCCGCACCACCTCCTTCCCAGTACTGCGGCTTTTTGGACTCTTCACGGTACCAGCGCTCAAAGCTGTAGCCGCTGCACACATCCGCAGGTAGTTGCTGGTCGTAGTAGGCGTAGATCAGCTCGTCGTCGATCAGCACGTCTTGGCGGCGGGCTTTGTGTTCTAGGTCTTCGACCTGGCGCACGGTTTTTTGGTTGGCGGCCAGAAACGGCAGCGTGGTTTCCCACTGACCGTCGACCAGGGCTTCGCGGATAAAGATTTCGCGCGCGCCGACCAAATCTACCCGTCCGTAGTTGGTGCGCCGCCCGCTGTAGACCACCACGCCGTACAGCGTGGCCCGCTCTAGCGCCACAACCTCGGCAGCTTTTTTCTCCCAATGGGGGTCTAGCAACTGCTTTTTGAGCAAGTGGCCGCCCACTTGCTCCAGCCACACCGGGTCGATGTTGGCAATGCCACGGCCAAAGAGACGGGTAGTTTCCACCAGCTCAGAGGCCACGATCCACTTGCCTGGCTTTTTGGTGAGGTGGGCGCCGGGGTGGGCAAAAAACTTGATGCTGCGTGCGCCCAGGTATTCGCCCGACGGGCCTTCGGCTTCGGCCTTGTAGCCAATGTTGCCCAAGAGGCCTGCCAGCATGGAGAGATGCAGTTCTTCGTAGCTGGCTGGGCGGGTGTTGAGGTGCCACTTATGCTCGGCCACCACGGTATGGAGCTGGCTGTAGATGTCTTTCCACTCGCGCACGCGGCGGATGTTGACGAAGTTTTGGCGTAGGAGTTGTTCGTATTGGCGGTTTGTCAACTTGTGGGTGGCAGTGTGCGTCAATGCAGTGGATCGCGCTGGGCGTTGTGGCAGCCGAACGTTCTGCTCCGTGTCCCCCGCCCACTGCGCGGGCTCCTCCTTTACCTGCGCAGAACGCCCGGCTGCCACAACACCCGGTTCGGTGGCAGTCGTGCCGCCTCGGGCATCGTGAATCCACTTCCATAGTTTTAGGTAGCCCGCAAATTCACTCTTTTCATCGTCAAACTTTTTGTGTGCGGTGTCGGCTTGTTGCTGTGCCTCCATGGGGCGGTCGCGCACATCTTGCACACTGAGTGCGGACGCGATGACCAGCACTTCGTCCAACGCGCCACGGGTTCGGGCTTCCAAAATCATGCGACCTACCCGTGGGTCTAGCGGCAACTTGGCCAACTCTTGGCCCATGGGCGTTAACTCATTGGCGTCGTCCACTGCGCCCAGCTCGTTGAGCAACTGGTAACCGTCAGCAATGGCGCGGCCGCTGGGGCGCTCT
The DNA here is from genome assembly GCA_038230175.1 of Burkholderiales bacterium. Taxonomy (GTDB): domain Bacteria; phylum Pseudomonadota; class Gammaproteobacteria; order Burkholderiales; family Burkholderiaceae_C; genus Allorhodoferax. Next base: position 8,668 of record JBBRNS010000065.1, on the reverse strand, counting down.
AGGAAAGGGAAGTCTTCCACAATGCCTAAGTGCAGCGACTTCATCCGCAAAATCACGCCAGCCAGCGAGCTGCGCAAGATTTCGGGGTCGGTAAAGCGGTCGCGCCCGGCGAAGTCTTTCTCGTCGTACAGGCGAATACATATGCCGTTGGCCACGCGGCCGCAGCGCCCGGCGCGTTGGTTGGCGGCGGCTTGGCTGATGGGTTCTACCAGCAGTTGCTCAACTTTGCTCCTAAAGCTATAGCGCTTTACACGCGCTGTGCCTGAGTCAATGACGTATTTGATGCCCGGCACGGTGAGCGATGTCTCGGCCACGTTGGTGGCCAGCACGACACGCCGGCCGGTGTGTCCGTCAAAAATGCGGTCTTGCTCAGCGGGGCTTAGGCGGGCGAACAGGGGCAGCACCTCGGCACTGCGCATGATGGGCTGGTGGCTGAGGTGTTTGCGCAGGTGGTCAGCGGCTTCACGAATTTCGCGCTCGCCGGGCAAGAAGACGAGGATGTCGCCGCTGTTGTGCGGGTCACGCCAAAGTTCGTCTACGCAGTCGGCGATGGCTGAGTTGAGGTCGTATTCGCGGCTTTCTTCAAACGGGCGGTAACGCTGCTCCACCGGGAACATGCGGCCAGAGACCATGATGACTGGCGCGGGCACCAGTTCAAACCCAGCTGGGGCGCGCATGGCTTCGTCAGCGGGTTTGGGATTGGCTTCTGCTTGGGGCTTGCCAGTAATCTTGCGCAGGCTGGCAAAGTGGTTGGCAAAACGTTGCGCGTCGATGGTGGCGGAGGTAACCACCACTTTGAGGTCTGGGCGGCGCGGCAATATTTGGCGCAGGTAGCCCAGGAGAAAGTCGATGTTCAGGCTGCGCTCGTGTGCCTCGTCGATAATGATGGTGTCGTAGGCGTTCAGCAGCGGGTCGGTCTGGGTCTCGGCCAGCAAAATACCGTCGGTCATCAGCTTGACGGAGGAGTCCTTGGACAAACGGTCTTGAAACCGCACCTTAAAGCCCACTACGTCGCCTAAGGGTGTCTTTAGCTCTTCGGCAATGCGCTTGGCCACGCTGCTGGCGGCAATGCGCCGGGGCTGGGTGTGGCCAATGAGTTTGCCGCGCTGGCCTTCGGGGTAATTGAGCTTGCCCCGGCCCATGGCGAGTGCGATTTTTGGCAGCTGCGTGGTCTTGCCAGAGCCTGTCTCGCCACAGACAATGATGACTTGGTTAGCGGCCATAGCGGCCATGATTTCGTCGCGCCGTCCCGACACCGGGAGCGATTCAGGAAAGTCGATTTTCAGGGGGCAGGTAGTCAAGGTACAAACTTCGTAGAGAATCACGGATTATCCCAGCCCCGTCGGCCCTGTGCCCCGCTCCACCGCACCCTATGTCTGCGCACCATGACCTCAGTCTTTAATTTCACCTTTGTACCCTGGTTTCGGTCGGTCGCGCCTTACGTCCACAAGTTTCGCAACCAGACCTTTGTGGTGGGCATTGCGGGCGAGGCCATTGCAGCGGGCAAGCTGCCGCATCTGGCGCAAGACCTGGCCATGATCCAGAGCATGGGCGTCAAAATTGTGCTGGTGCATGGCTTTAGGCCCCAGGTCAATGAGCAGCTCCAAGCCAAAGGCCATGCCGCCAAATACTCCCACGGTATGCGTATCACCGACGGAATCGCGCTGGACTGCGCCCAAGAGGCCGCAGGCCAGCTGCGCTATGAGATCGAAGCTGCCTTTAGCCAAGGGCTGCCCAACACCCCGATGGCGGACTCTACGGTGCGCGTCATTTCTGGCAACTTCATCACCGCGCGCCCGGTGGGCATTGTCGATGGCGTGGATTTTCAGCACTCGGGTGTGGTGCGCAAGGTTGACATTGGCGGCATTACCCGCGTGCTGGACATGGGCGCCCTGCTGTTGCTATCGCCGTTTGGCTTCTCGCCCACCGGTGAGGCTTTTAACCGAACCATGGAAGAGGTCGCCACCTCGGTGGCAGCCGCCCTGCAGGCCGACAAGTTGATTTTTGTGACCGAGATACCCGGCATCTTGCAAAGCCCACTGGAGCCCGCATCGGACGACAACCCGATTGACACCGAGCTGTCATTGGCCGACGCCGAACGCCTGCTAGCCGCCCTGCCCCGTGCCAACCAGCCGACCGACACCGGCTTTTACCTGCAGCACTGCGTCAACGCCTGCAAAAAAGGGGTGGAGCGCAGCCACATCATTCCGTTTGCGGTAGATGGCTCCATCTTGCTAGAGGTGTATGTGCACGACGGCATTGGCACTATGGTGGTGGACGAGAAGCTAGAGAGCCTGCGTGAAGCCACGATTGACGATGTGGGCGGCATCTTGCAGCTCATCGAGCCCCTGGAAAAAGACGGTACCTTGGTCAAACGCAGCCGCACCGAAATTGAGCGGGACATTGGCCAGTACACGGTGATTGAGCACGATGGCGTCATCTTTGCGTGCGCCGCACTTTATCCCTACCCTGAGGCCCGCACGGGTGAGATGGCCGCATTGACGGTATCCGAAGATGTGCAGGGCCAAGGCGACGGCGAGCGGGTTCTCAAACGCATCGAACAACGGGCCAAAGCAGCCCGACTGGAAAGCATTTTTGTGCTGACCACCCGCACCACCCACTGGTTTTTAAAGCGCGGCTTTGTATTGGTAGACCCCGAATGGTTGCCAGAGGCCCGCAAACGCAAGTACAACTGGGACCGCAAGAGCCAGGTCCTGGTGAAGAAGCTGGGCTGACAATCCGGCCACTTGGCGGCACCTTGCGGACTACAGGCACAATGGCAACCCCTTCCCTTCCTACTTTTTTGTATTTGATTGGTATATGAGTTCTCTAAATTTCATTGGTGGCGAAAAAGGTGGCGTGGGTAAATCGGTCATGTCGCGCCTGCTGGCGCAGTACCTGATCGACAAAGAGCAGCCGTTTATCGGGTTCGACACCGACCGCTCGCACGCCTCATTTACCCGCTTTTATCCGGACCACGCCTCATCGGTGGTGGTAGACAAGTTTGAAGGGCTCGATGCCATCGTCGGTGCGTTTGAAGAGCCGCTGGCCAATGGCCTGGAGCAACGGGTCATTGTTGATTTGGCCGCCCAAACCGCAGCACCGCTGACCAAGTGGATCCGCGACTCTGACGTGCTCGAATTGCTCAAAGAGCTGGGCGTGACGGTGAATTTTTGGCACATCACCGACGGCGGCAAAGATTCGATGGACATGCTGGGGCGCTTGGTCAACACCTTTGGCGCCGGCCCCAACTACATCGTGGTTAAAAACCAAGGTCGTGGTGCCGATTTCTCGCAATTCGAAGGCCACTTGGCACTGCAAAAGGCGCTGTCCCACGGTGCGAAGATTGTGACCCTAGAGCAATTGCACGAAGCCAGCATGCGCAAGATTGACGCGCAAAACGTGGGCTTCCAAGTAGCAATGACCCACAAAGACAGCCCGACCGCGTTGGGCTTGCTGGAGCGCCAGCGGGTCAAAACCTGGCTTAAAAACAGCTACGAGTTTTTGGACACGCTGCCGGTCTAAGCCAGGCGTTTAGTGGGGGTGACCCCAGTACAACAAGGCGTCACGCCCATCCACCACCAAGTCCAGCTTGGCGCCCACTGGCAACAACACCTTGGTTTGTACATGCCCGTAGGGCAAGTTGGTCAAGATGGGCGTCTTAACCTGGGTGCGTAGCCAAGCGACCACGGTTTTCAGGTTGAAGCCTTTGTCGTGCGGGGTCAATTTGTAATCGGTGAATTGGCCCAGCACAATGGCTTTTTGCCGTGCCAATACGCCAGCGTGCAGCAACTGGGTCAGCAGGCGCTCAATACGGTACGGGTGCTCGGCCACATCTTCCAAAAATAAGACACCCCGTTTGACCTGTGGAAAATACGGCGTGCCCAATAGCGAGGCCACCAGCGTGAGGTTGCCACCCCACAGCGTCGCACCCTCCACCCGCAGGTCATCAATGCCGCCCGCATCCTTGTCTTGGCACCAACCTGAGCCTTCACCCTGCCCCAGCACCAAGTCGTTAAAACAGTCTTCCATGATGTCATCGGGTAGCACCGGTTGCGTAGCACCCACTGACGCGTGCGCACCGGGCTTGCCCCCCACACCAAAGCCCTCGCACAGCGCAGGGCCCGCCCAAGTCACCGTGCCTTTTTTGGCCAACAAGGCCAGTTGCAAGGCGGTGAAATCGCTCATGCCGACGAAAGACGTTCCACGCTCGACTGCCTTGTCGATGGCCTTGTAAGGGATGTCGCCCAAAATGCGGGTCAGGCCATAGCCACCGCGGGAAATGAGTGCCACGTCGGCGCCGCTGGCAGCCGCGCGGTGTATGGCGGCGACCCGGGTTGCATCGTCGCCCGCGAACCGCTGGCTGCTGGTCAACGCATCCACGTCAATTTCGACCTCATGGCCCAGTGTCTGCAAGCGTTTAACGCCGCGTTTAAAAGCCGCCTTGTCGCGCACGGCGCCCGAGGGTGAGTAGATATAAATGTGTTTTTTCACAGCCTGATTATCCAACAGCCTGCAGGCGTCGCCTATATCCTTGCGAGAGGCCGAAACGCCATACCGAGCGCGGCTGCTACCACTACACGGAACCGCGTTTTTCCAGCCATTCTTTGAGCTGCACCGCGGTCAGCGGTTTGGCGTAGAGGTATCCCTGGGCTTCATGGCAGCCCATGCGCATGAGCGTTTGGGCCTGGAATTCTTCTTCAACACCTTCGGCAATCACGGTCAGTTTCAGGTTGTGCCCCAGTTCGATCACCATCGATGCAATGTGCCCGCCCGAAACATCGTGCCCCAACTCCGCTACAAAAGCGCGGTCAATCTTGAGACGGTCAATGGGCAGTTGGCGCAGGTGGCTCAAAGACGAATACCCGGTGCCAAAGTCGTCAATCGCAATCGAAATACCCAAGCCGCGAACCCTGTGCAGGGTCTCTAGCATAAAGCCCGGGTCCTCCATCGCAACCGACTCTGTAATCTCCAGCTCCAGGCACTTGGGGTTGATACCGGTTTCGAGCAAGACGGCCATCAATTTATTCAAAAAATCGGGTTGTCGAAACTGGATCTGCGACACGTTGACCGACATACGCAGGGCTGGCAGCCCCATGGCCTGCAGCCGCACCAACTCCTGGCAGGAAACCCGCAATACCCAGTCACCCAAAGCGACGATCATGCCCGAGGCCTCGGCCAAAGGAATAAAACGATCAGGGGGGACAAAGGTTCCATCCTCTTTGCGCCAGCGCAGCAACGCTTCCACGCCGACAACCTGGCCATCAATCAGATTGACCTGCGGCTGGTAGACCACAAACAGCAACTCGCGCTCCACAGCACTGCGAAGCGCTTGGAGCAGGCGCACCCGCTCGCGGATGTCAGAGCCCATGTCGGCGGTAAATGCCACACAACCACCACGGCGGGTTTTTTTGGCCAGCTTGAGGGCAATGTTGGCGTCTTTGATGGCGTCGTACCCGTGCACGTCAGGCCCCAGAGCGTGGGTCAGCCCCATGGTGGCGGTGACCACCATGGGGTCTTTTTGGTCTACGAAGGGTTGGCGAAACAAGGCCAAAATGGCAGCCGGGTCCACATCATGGGCCGCGCCCAATAGGCCAAAGGTGTCACCACCAATACGCGCCAAAATCACATCGTTCGGCAGCTCACTGCGCAAACGCTCGGCCACCGATTGCAGCAACCGGTCGCCTTCTTGGTGGCCCAGAGCGTCATTGATCTCAGCAAAATCATCGACGTCTAGAATCGCAATCACATCGTCCGGAAATTGGTTGGACGCCCGGCGCATATCGATCAACTCAATAAACTTATTGCGGTTCGGTAGGCGGCACAGGTGGTCGTAGAACGCCACCGCGTCGAGCTTGCGAATTTGCTCATAGGTGCGCAGCGCCGAGGTGACCGCCGCATACAACTTGGTGCGGGTCAGCTCCGACTTGGTCTTGTAGTCGTTGATGTCAAAGTCATGGATGGTCTCGATCTCAGGGGCGTAACCCGGTTGCCCCGTGCGCAGGATGATGCGCAAATCGGTAAGACCTAGTTCTTGGCGGATGGTTTTGACGAGAGCTAAGCCCGCATCTTCACGCTCCATCACCACGTCCAGCAAAACCACTGCAATGTCGGCCTCCGACTGGAGCATGGTACTGGCTTCGGCCGCCGAATAGGCATGCAAAAACTCCAGGGAACGCCCTAGTATTTTGATACCGGTTAAAGCGAAGGTCGTGGCCCGATGGACATCGGGTTCGTCGTCCACGACCATGACACGCCAAACCACTTCCTGCGTGGCGCTAGCCTCGCTCTCGTCTTCTAGGAAATTCAAGGTGTCCGTGTCTGCGTCCATGCAATTAATTGTGTTCAATGGTTGACACATTGTGCACCAATGTCCACGAATTGGGGACCAAAAAGACAGCTTCCCTACGCCCGTCGTGCCATTGCCAACACCTGCACCGCCAGCCCTAAGGGATTACCCGAAGTCGCTCGATTCTTGTCCGAAATAGTGTGTCGCGGCCAGCGCAATAGGCCGCCCAAGCTCTTGCACAAAATGCCCTCCATCCTTGATCCGCATGGGGGCTGCACAGCCACGGATTGTGGTGTGTAGCGCCAGCATTGTTTCCTCGCCCAGCACCGGGTCTTGTGTGCCAATGGCCATGAATGCCAGACCCGACCATTGCCGCTGCCAAAACGCACGCGCCTTGACCGATACAGCAGCGCCATCCGAGTCGGGGAACTCCGGCACCATAGCCGGGAAAGCCCGTGTCGCGCTGCGATGGCCTTTGTCGGGAAACGGCGCCATGTAGGCGCCACATTCGGCCACATCCATCTGTGGGTTGCCACGGGCAAACAGGCGGGCAATATCGAACTCGGGGTTTTTCGCGCACATCTCGCGCCACGCGATAAACCCCGGCGACAAAGCAGCATCTCCTGTCGCTAACACGGTGTTCATGACCAGCAGCCCCCGATAACGCCCAGGGGCCTCCATGGGAAGGGTTAGACCCAAGATGCCGCCCCAGTCTTGGACGACCAAAACCACATTACGCAGGTCTAAGCGCTCGACCAACTCCAGCAAAATTTCACGGTGCCAAGTAAACCGGTGCGCCGATTCTTTCTTGGGCTTGTCGCTCTTACCAAAACCAATCAGGTCGGGTGCAACCACACGGGCACCAGCGCCCAAGAACACCGGAATCATCTTGCGGTACACATAACTCCAACTGGGGTTGCCGTGCAGGCACAGGTAGGTGATGGGCGCCGTTGTGTCGCCCTCATCCAAATAATGCAGGCGCAATCCAGCCAACGCCGGCAGGTCACTCACATAATGAGGCGCCCATGGGTAGTCGGGTAGGTCGTTGAAGCAGGCATCAGGTGTACGCAGCGCGTCTTCACGCAGGGGCTGCAAGGCTTTTTTCTCCACCATTTTTTCCTCCCGTTTGGTTTGAAAAAACGCTTGCAGCAAATGGGTAGCCTCCTGCGCCATCACCCCCCCCTGCACGGTAGTTTGGTGGTTGAGTTGGCGCTTCGCAAACAGGTCAAGCACCGAGCCTGCGGCGCCGGTTTTGGGGTCATGCGCCCCAAAAACTACACGGTTTAACCGGGCATGCAGCATGGCGCCGCTGCACATGGCGCAGGGCTCTAGGGTGACAAACAGGGTGCACCCGTCCAAACGGTAATTACCCACGCTGTGTGCCGCCGCGCGCAGGGCGACTATTTCCGCGTGGGCGGTAGGGTCGTGTGTTCCAACCGGTGCGTTGCGACCAGTGGCGATTACACGACCATCTTTAACAACCACGGCACCGACCGGTACCTCACCGGCTTGGGCAGCCAAGCGAGCCTGGTCTAGGGCCAGTCGCATGAAGTCGACATCATCCATATTTGCTATACATTCAATAGCTGCTTACGCAATATCGACGAGGGCTCAGTGCCAATTTTAGCCCAATTATTTATCGTCTGGCATGGGGCGCGTTTGCTGCATGGCGGCCTCTACCGAGGCTTTGTACTGCTGCTGAATCTGCACCGCCTGCTGTTGGACGGTGGCCGCGTTGGGTGCACCCGGGTTACCACCCGCGGCACTGCCGGCCACGGTTGGCACCTGGATGGCGTTCACCGCGCTCAACTGTTTTTTGACCAACATGCCCACAATGGCCAAGGTCAATACCAAACCCAGAATGCCAAAAACCATACGCATGGCGTTACTCCTATAGGCTGCGGCTTATTCCCACTCAATGGTCGCCGGCGGTTTGCTCGACACATCGTAGGTGACGCGGTTAATACCACGCACTTCGTTAATGATGCGCCCAGAGACTTTTTTCAGCAAGGCATAGGGCAACTCGGCCCAGTCAGCCGTCATAAAGTCACTGGTTTGCACCGCGCGCAGCGCCACCACGTAGTCATAGGTACGGCCGTCGCCCATGACGCCCACACTCTTGACTGGTAAAAACACGGTAAAGGCCTGGCTGGTGAGCTCGTACCAGGATTTGCCGCTGGCACTGTCGCGGAAGTTGTTCAATTCTTCGATAAAAATCGCGTCGGCCTGGCGCAGCAGGTCGGCGTATTCTTTTTTCACCTCACCCAAGATACGCACGCCCAGACCCGGGCCTGGAAAAGGGTGGCGGTAGACCATGGCGTGGGGCAAGCCCAAAGCAACACCGAGCTCACGCACCTCGTCTTTGAACAACTCGCGCAG
>JBBRNS010000064.1:0-18116 GCA_038230175.1 Burkholderiales bacterium | reverse complement strand
TGGTGATGCGTTTGTATTCGGCCAGGGCTTCGAGCAGCTTCTCAGGCAGGTCCAGGCGTGCCAGCAGATCCGCGCGCAGAGTCAGCAGGTCTTCACCCAGCTTCTGCAGTTCGGTGCTCTCACGCTTCAAGTCGGTTCGGCTTTTGTCGTCCGTTCCCTTGAGTTCACGTTTAAATTCCAAGTCGAGCTCGCTGCCTTCGGCGACGAACTTGCCCTTGACGAAATAGCCTTTTTTTAGTTTGCTCATAAGCCCCGGTATCATAGCCTCCGCTATGACCAAACACTCCCCATCTGCTTCCCCTTCGCCAAAAGGCGCTTCTAAAGACAAACCCAGCGATAGTGGCTTTGCCTACAGTCGACCATTTTTCGAGTCGCTGGTGGACACGGCGCTCAAACACGCCAAGAAATTGGGCGCCACCGACGCCGGGGCCGAGGTGTCGGAAGGCTGCGGTCTGAGTGTGTCGGTGCGCAATGGCGAGCTTGAAAACGTAGAGCGCAACCGCGACAAATCCATGGGCGTCACGGTGTATGTGGGCCAGCGCCGTGGCAATGCCAGCACCTCGGACTTCTCAACCGCCGCCATCCAAGAAACCGTGCGCGCGGCCTACGACATCGCCCGTTTCACCGCCGAAGATACTTTCGCCAGCCTGCCAGACCCCAAAGACATCGCCCCCAGCGCCGACCGCGCGCGTGACCTGGACCTGTTTTACCCCTGGGCCATCACCAGCGAAGACGCAGCTGAGTTGGCACTGGAGTGCGAGGCAGCAGCCCTGGGCACCAGCAAGCGTATTACCAACAGCGAGGGCGCTGGGGTGTCGGCGCAGCAGTCGCAGTTTTTCAGCGCCCACACCCATGGTTTTAGCGGTGGCTACGCCAGCTCGCGCCACTCCATGTCAGTGTCGCCCATCGCGGGCAAGGGCAAAGACATGCAGCGCGACAGCTGGTACAGCTCGATGCGCCACCCCGATGCGTTGGCGTCGCCCCAGGCCATTGGCCGTTATGCCGCTGAACGTGCATTAAGCCGCTTGAAGGCCCGCAAGATCGCCACCACCGAGTGCCCGGTGCTGTTTGAGTCGCCCTTGGCCGCTGGCTTGGTCGGCACCTTTGTGCAGGCAGTGAGCGGTGGGTCGCTGTACCGCAAGAGCTCATTTTTGCTGGACTCCTTGGGCAAAGTCGTTTTTCCTAAACACATTGACCTGCATGAAGACCCGTTTTTGCTGCGCGGTAAAGGCAGCTCGCCGTTTGACGACGAGGGCGTGCGCGTGCAAGCCCGCCAAGTGGTGGACGCCGGGCGTGTGCAGGGCTATTTTTTAGGCAGCTATTCGGCGCGCAAGCTGGGCATGCAAACCACGGGTAATGCGGGCGGCTCGCACAACCTGGTGTTCACCTCGCGCCTGACCAAGCCGGGGGATGATCTGGACGCCATGCTGCAAAAGCTGGGCACCGGCCTGTTTGTGACCGAGCTGATGGGGCAGGGCGTGAACTACGTCACCGGCGACTATTCACGCGGCGCCAGCGGCTTTTGGGTAGAGGGCGGGCGTATTGCCTACCCGGTGCACGAGATCACCATTGCCGGCAACATGAAAGACATGTTCAAAGGCATGCTGGCGGTGGGGGCTGATACCTACAACTACGGAGCCAAAACCGTAGGCTCGATTTTGCTCAACCGGATGAAGGTGGCGGGGAGCTGATAGAGTCGCCGTGTAACAATGAAACGGGGCCTTGTCGGCCCCGTTTGCGTTAGCCCGCCAAAGCGGTTTTCACCGCTGCAGACACGGTACCCATCTCGGCTTTGCCGGCTAGCTTGGCCTTGACCGCGCCCATGACCTTGCCCATGTCGCCGGGGCCAACACCACGACCCAGTTCTGCACCCAGTTCAGCCACGATGGCTTTGACAGCCACCAAGACTTCATCGGCCGACATACGCTGGGGCAGATAGGCCTGCAATACCGTCAGCTCAGACGATTCTTTGTCCGCCAAGTCCATGCGCTCGGCTTTGGTAAAGGCTTCAATGCTGTCTTTGCGCTGCTTGATGAGCTTGTCCACAATGGCAATCACCATGGCGTCGTCCAGCTCTACACGCTCGTCCACTTCTTTTTGCTTGCAGGCCGCCAGCAGCAGGCGGATGGTACCTAGGCGCTCGCTGTCTTTGGCGCGCATCGCGGCTTTCATGTCTTCGGTGATTTGGTCTTTGAGTGGTGATGACATTGCAGAATTCCTGAAAGAGTGGGGAGGGTTTTCCGTAAATCCTAATAAAAAAAGCCCGCTGGAGCGTCCCCAAGCGAGCTTCTTTTGGCCTTGGAAGGCGGTACTGATTTAGTACAGCTTCTTGGGCAATTGCATGCTACGGATGCGCTTGTAGTTGCGCTTGACGGCAGCTGCCTTCTTGCGCTTGCGCTCCGAAGTTGGCTTCTCATAGAACTCGCGTGCGCGCAGGTCAGTGAGCAAACCCAATTTTTCGATAGTGCGTTTAAAGCGGCGCAGAGCGACGTCAAATGGCTCGTTTTCTTTTACACGGATGGTTGTCATTACGTAATGTTGTCCAAAATTGTGCTGATCAGTGGCCACGGGGGGAGATCGAGCCCCACATGGCGTGTTCAGCGGTGTTCCCCGTCTTAACTAGTATTGGCCGACAGGGGATTGCCAGAATAGCCTTGGATTATAGCGTTTTTATCCGTGCTGCAAGGCCTTGGGCACAGGCAAATGCACTGGCCCAGGCCCATTGGAAGTTGTAGCCACCCAGCCAGCCGGTGACATCGACCACTTCCCCAATGAAATACAGGCCGCTTTGGCGTGATTCCAGGGTCTGCGATGACAGCGCTTTGGTGTCCACGCCCCCGGCGGTGACCTCGGCTTTTTTGTAGCCCTCGGTACCGGTGGGGCTTAGCTCCCAGCGGCTCAAGCGCTCGGCAAGCGCGTTCAGGGCTTTGTCAGACGCTTCGCTGATAGGGCGTTGCCAGTTGTGGCCCAGCGCATCGCCCTGCGCCACCCAGGTGTCAGCCAGGCGGGTGGGCAGTAGGGCGGCCAATTCGTTGGCAATCAATTTGCGCGAGGTGGCCTTGGCGTTTTCCAGCCACTGCGCCATGTCGGTGTCGGGCGCCAGGTTCAGGCGGATGGGGGTGCCGCTCTGCCAGTAGCTCGATATCTGCAGCACACCGGGCCCGCTGATGCCGCGGTGGGTGAGCAGCAGGTCTTCTAGAAAAGCCACCTTGTCTTTTTTAGTGCCGGTTTCAATCTGCACCGGCAGCGACAAACCCGAGAGCTGCGCAAACGGGGCCCACGCTTGCTCGTCAAACGTCAGCGGCACCAGCGCGGGGCGCTGCGCCACCAGCGGCAGGTCAAACTGTTTGGCCACCCGGTATCCCCAGTCGCTGGCGCCAATTTTGGGAATGGACAGCCCGCCGCTTGCCACCACCACCGCCGCACACTGGATGGCGCCGTTAGTACTATCAATTTCATAGCTGCTTGCGCACGTTCCATGAGGGCTAGAGGCTGAAAACCGTATGTTTTTGACGCTGCATGGCTGCCAGCGGGTAACGCCACCTGCGGCGCACTCGGCCAGCAGCATGGCGATGATGTTTTCGGCCGACCGGTCGCAAAACAGCTGGCCCTTGTGCTTTTCGTGAAACGGGATCTGGTGCTTGTGCATCAGCGCCAAAAAATGCGCCGGGGTGTAGCCCGCCAAGGCGGACCGGCAAAAACGCGGATTCTCGCCCAAAAAATTGGCGGGGCTGGTGCCCAGGTTGGTGAAGTTGCAGCGCCCACCGCCGGAGATGCGGATTTTCTCCGCCACCTTCTCGCCGTGGTCCAGCACCAAGACTTTCAGCCCCAACTGGCCGGCCACGCCGGCGCAAAACAGCCCGGCTGCACCGGCACCCACGATCACCACGTCAAAACTATGCATGGGTGGCAGTGTAGTGGTTGGTGCTATCCGAACTGCGGTGCCCATGTGACAGCGGCGGGCTTCAATTTCCATTAGTATGGGCCGCCTAAATTGGCCAGAATACGAAGGAGCAACTGTGGAACTCAATATCAACGGCAAGGGCGTGCAAGTGGACGCCGACCCCAATATGCCCCTGCTGTGGGTGCTGCGCGATGTGCTCAACATGACCGGCACCAAGTTTGGCTGCGGTGTAGCGGCCTGTGGCGCCTGCACCGTGCACATTGACGGCCAGCCGGTGCGCTCTTGCGTGATGCCGGTGTCCGCCGTGGCCGGCACCAAAATTCGCACCATCGAATCCTTGGGCACGCCTGAGGTGCCCCATAAGTTGCAAGAGGCGTGGATCGCTGAGCAAGTGCCCCAGTGCGGCTACTGCCAAAGCGGCATGCTGATGGCCGCCGCCGCACTCTTGGAGCGCAAGCCCAAACCCACCGACGCCGAGATAGACGAAGCCATGACCAACATCTGCCGCTGCGGCACCTACCAGCGTGTGCGTGCCGCGATCCACCGCGCAGCCGGTAACACCATTGCCAGCGGAGTCACAGTATGAAGCGCCGTACCTTAATACTGAGCGCCCTGAACGTGGTTGGCGCCCTGCAAGTGGGCTGGGCATTGCTGCCAATGCGTTCGCGTTTGGGGGGGGGCGAAGTCATGCTGCCGACTGAGGGTGATGTGGCCTTGAACGGCTGGATCAAGATCACCGGCGATGGCAAGGTCATTTTGGCCATGCCTAAGAGCGAAATGGGGCAGGGCATTCACACCGCCTTGTCCATGATGGTGGCCGAAGAGTTGGATGTGCCCCTGAGCGCCACCCAGCTTGAGCAAGCGGGCCCCAACCGGATTTTTGGCAACGTAGCCATGTTTGTGCACAACTCACCGTTTCACCCACTCGAAACCGAGGGCGACAACAAACTCGTCAGGGCCAAGGTGGGCGACTGGATGTTCGCCAAGATTGCCCGCGAACTGGGCCTGAGCATTACCGGTGGCTCGTCCAGCGTGGCTGATGCGTGGGAGCCGCTGCGCCAGGCTGCGGCCATTGCGCGGGCCAGTTTGCTGGCGTCTGCCGCCACCCAGTGGGGCGTGCCAGTGGCCGAGCTGTCGGTGAAGGCCGGTGTGGTGTCCCACCCCTCGGGCAAATCGGGGCACTATGGCGAATTTGCCAAAGGCGCCGCCGGTTTGGCACCCAAAGACTTCGCCGTCAAAGACCGCAAGGACTGGACGCTGATTGGTCAACCCTCACAGCGCGGCGATATTCCCGCCAAAACCAACGGCACAGCGCGCTACGGCATTGACGTACGCCAGCCAGGGATGCTGTTCGCCTCGGTGCGCATGGCGCCTATGCTGGGTGGCACGGTGCAGTCGATCGAGAGCACCGCCGCCATGGCGATGCCTGGCGTGCAGCGCTTGGTCAAGCTGGATTCTTGGGGGGGTTCTACCGCCGGAATTGCGGTGGTGGGTGCCACCACTTGGCAAACCAAACAAGCCGCTTTGGCGGTGGATGTGACGTGGGCACAGCGCGCAGACGGTGCGCTGGACACCCAGCGCATTCAAGCCGACATGCTGGGCCAGCTCAAATCGCAAGCGGGCGAGACTTTTTACACCAAGGGTGAGGCCGACAAAGCCGAAGCCGGTGCCACCCGCTTGATCACCGCCAGCTACACCGCACCCTATTTGGCGCACGCCACCATGGAGCCGATGAACTGCACTGCGCAGGTCAAAGATGGCAAGGTAGAAGTGTGGGCGCCCACCCAGGTGCCTACGGCCGCACGCACGATTGCGGCGCAGGCAGCGGGTGTGTCGGAAGATGCGGTCACCTTGCATGTCACCCTACTGGGTGGTGGCTTTGGCCGCCGTCTGGATGTGGACTATGTCGGCCAGGCCGTGCAAGTGGCGATGGCCTGTGAAGGCAAGCCAGTGCAACTGATCTGGAGCCGTGAAGAGGATATGACGCACGACTTCTACCGGCCCATGCATGTGGCCGACATGCAGGCTGCGGTGGACGCGCAAGGCAGGGTTACCAGCCTGCGCATCAAGTCCGCGGGCGACTCGATTGCCACACGCTGGATACTGCGCAGCTTTCCCCCCGTGTCCAAAGTCGTCGCGGCTGCTGCACTGGTGTTGCAAGAAAGTGCGCACCCGGTCTTCAGTGTGCTCAATACGGTCGCCAACCCTTTGGTGGCCGCCGACAAAACAGGCCCAGAGGGTTTGTTTGACCAGCCTTATGGCTTTGCCAACCAGCATATGGAGCATGTGTTTACCCATATGGGTGTTCCGGTTGGTTTTTTCCGATCAGTGGGGCATTCGCACAATGCTTTTTTCATAGAGAGTTTTATCGACGAGCTGGCGTTTGAGACCAAGCAAGACCCGTTCGCGTTTCGCGCGGCCTTGCTGACCGAGGCACCGCGTTACTTGGCGGTGCTCAAGTTGGCTGCTGAAAAGGCCCAGTGGGGCAAGGCCATGCCGGCTGGGCGCGCGCAGGGCATTGCACTGCACGAAGCGTTTGGCTCCATCGTGGCCGAAGTGGCCGAGGTGTCGGTCGAAAACGGCGTGCCCCGCGTTCACAAGGTGGTGGTCGCCATTGACTGCGGCACGGTGATCAACCCCGATACCGTGGCGCAGCAGATGGAAAGTTGTGTGGTCTTCGGGCTAACCGCAGCCCTGCACGGCAAGATCGATATCACCGGCGGCGTGGTGCAACAGACCAACTTCCCCACCTACCCTATGGTTAAGCTGGCCGAGGCGCCGGTGGTGGAAACGCACATCGTGCCCAGCACCCGCTCCCCCGGCGGCGTGGGTGAACCCGGCCTGCCGCCCTTGGCACCGGCAGTGGCGAATGCGCTGTTTGTGTTGACGGGTAAGCGGCACCGGACGTTGCCGCTGGTGTAGCGTATTTGCTACAAGTTTAGGAGCTGTTGGCGCATGCTCTACAGGGGCTAGAGGCTTTTTTTAGGCTCTGCCTGAGTCGGCTCACGCGCAACCTGCATTGGGCATGGCTTTGGCTTGACTTTTGGACCCGCATACGTTCCCATTGAAAAATGGCTACCCTCCCTGGTGTTGAACCCGTCATTAAAAACAAGAATCGCCCGCATTGGACCGTTCTTACAAATTACCGGTTTCGGGTACTGTCGTTTGCCGTTTGTTTTGTAATTATCTGCGTCCATGTTTGGGGCAAAAATAACGGCCCCGTTTTTTGGGGCCTGCTCGCATTGCAGTACTTGGTGTATCCGCATTTGGCATTTTGGCGCGCGCGGCGCGCAAGCAATTCGCAACAGGCCGAAGTGAACAACCTGGTGATCGATGTCTTTTTGAATGGCATCTGGATCGCCTACATCGAGTTTCCCCTTTGGTCATCCTTCGGTATGTTGCTGACGTGTGCGGTCAACCTTGCCATCAGCCTCGGCATCAGAGGTATTGCGCTTGCTTTTTTGGCCTTCGCCGGTGGCGTCCTGATTTCGATCCTGCTTTTTGGCTTGCGGCTCTCGCTGGAAACAGGACTGCCGGTCACATTGATGTCCATGGGCCTGATATCTGGTTATTTGCTTGCGATTAGCAGTTCGATGGCGGACCTCATCCGCAAGCTTCAAAGAACGCGTGAAGACTTGCGGTTGGGCGAGCAAGCGCTTTCTTCAACGAACGAAACCCTCCAACGTCAGCTTGTCGAAGTTCAATCCCTGCAAGCCAAGCTAACCGAACAAGTCATCCGCGATCCGCTAACTGGCCTGTATAACCGGCGTTATCTCGACTCGATCGTAGCGCGCGAATTGGCACGATGCGAGCGTGAAGCCAAACACTTAAGCATCATGATGGTTGATGTTGATCACTTCAAAAAGGTGAACGACACCTATGGACACCAGGGCGGCGACGAAGTGCTAAAAAAACTGGCAACATTTTTCCAAGAAAAGGTTCGCGCCTCTGACGTGGCCTGCCGCTATGGCGGCGAGGAATTTTTGATTCTGCTACCCAATATGTCGCCCGACATTGCATTTGCACGTGCCAATAACTGGCGAGCCGAATTCGAAAGGATTTGCGTAATGTTCGGTGACATTCCAATACGAGCCACGCTTTCCATCGGCATTGCCAGCTATCCCCACCATGGAGAAACTGCGGACCTTTTGACGCGGAACGCAGACGAGGCTTTGTACCAAGCCAAGTCCGAAGGCCGCAACCGTGTGGTGTTGTTTGGTAAGACCGGTACCTGACACCAGGCGGTGATCGCGATTGACTGCGGCGAGGGTGATCCCGGGGCTGCCACCCTCGGACTCGGCGGTGGTCAATAGGCTGTTTGTGGTGACTGGTAAGCGGCACCGGACGTTGCCGCTGGTGTAGCGCTTTTATGGAGCCTGCGCGTTTTTTTGACCCGCAGGCACTTTCGGTTTAGTGCTTGAGCAACTGCCCCACGGCGCGGGGGTCTAGGCCATACATGTCGGCAAAGGCTTCCACCGATTTTCCGCTGGACGAATAAGCCCGCTGCATGGCTTCGGCTTTGGCGCCGCGCTCCACCGCTTCGGCCAGGGCTTCGTCCAACAGGGCGTTGGCGGCGTCGTCTTTGGTACGTACCAAGTCGGCGTAGTCCACCGCGCTCAGGCCCGAGGCCTCAAAGGCTTTGACCATGCGTTGGCGCAGCTTCGGGCGCAGGTCTTCACCGCCACGGCCTTGGCGGCGTTTAAACACCTCTAGCAAGGCATGGTGCACATGCTCGGGCGCCATGGCTTCCACCGGTTTGCCGTCCAGGTCGTGGCGCTGCTGGCCAGTGGAGACGGCGCTGAGATAACGGGTTGAACGGGTGTGCATGGACAGCGCTGCCTTAAGGGCTTCGCGCTCAAATACACCGGGGTGCGCCTCTTGCAGGTCTTGAAAAATGCCACGTTTGAGCGGCAAAAATTGCGCGCCAAACAGGGCGGGGTACAGCGTGGCCATTTGCTCCAAGACCGGCATGACGTCGGACTTACCTGGGCGGGACTTGGCCTTTAGGTTCGCGCCGCCCGGTTCGACGGCCAAATTGGCGCTATCGGCGCTATCGGCGGCGCTGGACGCTTGTTCGGTATCCGGTGAGGTGGCAACAACGCCGGCGTGTCCAGCGGGGGGCAGCGGATCGGTTACAGAGGGGGTGTTGGTGGCGTCAGCGGCGGTAATTTCGGTCATGGTGCAAGGAAGTCATGGGGAGGAAAGCCCTCCATCATGCCATCCATTGCATCGGAACCTTCGCAGCGGCCACACCTTGAATGACATCGCCCACCACAATCACGCTGGGGCTGGCCAGTTTTTCGCGGGTGATGGTGGCCTGCAAATCGGCCAGTCGGCACACGGCGTGGCGCTGCTGGGGCAGGCTCACATTTTGAATAATGGCCACCGGCGTGTCGGCCGGAAGCCCGTGCAGCAGCTCGTATTCGATATAGGCCGCACCGCTGACACCCATGTAAATCACCAAGGTGAGCTTGGCGCTGTGCGCGGTGGCGGCCAGGGTGCGCCAGTCCGTGCCGGTATCGCCCGGCTTGGCGTGGCCGGTGACAAACACCACGCCGTGGGCGTATTCACGGTGGGTGAGCGGCACATTCAGCGAGGTAACCGCCGCCAAGCCTGCGGTTATGCCGTTGACGACTTTTACCTGCACGCCGGCGGCTTGTAAATGTTCGACCTCTTCGCCGCCACGGCCAAACATAAAGGGGTCGCCGCCTTTGAGACGCACCACGTTTTCGCCCTCGGCCGCTGCGGTGACCATGAGTTTTTCAATGAAGGACTGGGGGGTGGACTTGCAGCCCCCGCGTTTGCCCACGTACACCACGCGGGCGCTGGGTGAGGCAAGCGCCACGATGGCTTCATTCACCAAGTCGTCCACCAACAACACGGTTGCGGCCTGAATGGCTTTGAGCGCTTTGATGGTTAGCAGTTCTGGGTCACCCGGGCCTGCGCCCACCAGGGTGACTTGGCCGCGTGTTGCAGGGTTAGAGAGGTCGTGCGTCATAGTAATGACACCATACGCAAGATGTGGGCCACTTGCAAGGCGATGGGTTCCGGCACGGCTTGGGCGCCGCTGAGCACGCGGCGAATGTAGTCGGCGGTGCTGGCGGCGTCGGTGGTGGTGGGCAGATCGGGCAGGCTGGTCAATGGGCCCGCTTGGTGGGTGTGTAAATCAATGGCTTGCCCGCCGATAAAACCGTGCATCACTGGGGTACGCCGGGGGTCGGCCACCGACTCGCCTTCGGTGCCGCGCAGCAGCAGGGCGTTGCTGCCCATCAAGTTCAGCGTTTCGGCCATAGATATATTGTATTCAGGGTGGGTGTAGCTGGTGATCAGCAGGCTCTTGCCCGCGCAGGGCGTCATCAGCTTGACCAGGCTGTGGGCCGAGTTGCGCACACCAATGGTGCGGCGTACCGCCAACATGCGCTCTAGGCCCGGCAACAACACCGCGGTGGGAATAAAGACCACGCTGCCGTTTGCTATGGGTTTGATAGCTGCTTGCGCAGGTATTCCGAGGGCTAGCAGCACTTCGGAGGTAAAAACCCGCTTGGACTCGGTGGATGTGCCGTGCACCAGCACCGGCAGGCCTTCGCGGGCCAGCAGCAGCGCCAGCAGGGGGGTCAGCCCCGGCAGCTTGCGCGCGCCGTTGTAGCTGGGGATGATGACCAGCGGTTTGTCGCCCGCTGCAATGGTCGGTATGCGCTGGTGGGTGGCGTCTAGAAAGCCCGCCATCTCGTCAGCGGTTTCGCCTTTGATGCGCATGGCCAGGCAAAAGGCGCCCATTTCCAGGTCGGTAATGCTGCCGTCCAGTGCTTGGCCGAATAAATCTGCGGCTTGCTTGCGGTTAAGTGCGCGTGCGCCCTCTTTGCCCCGGCCGATTTCTTTGATGTAGTGTGCAATGCCCATGGGTGCATTGTCCCCGAATTGGCGCGATTCGATGTGTGCCCTAGTGGGTCTGTGCGCTGGGGCCGACCTGGGGGGCTTGGGTGTTGGGTACCCATTCCCACCACGCGTGTTGGCCTTCTACTGTGTTGTCTTGGGTACGGAACACATTCCAGGTCACCAAAAAATCGGGGTTTTGCAGGTCCACACCCGATGGCGCATTGCGGTAGTGGCCGGGTGGGGCCTTGAACCAGGCTTGCAGATTGGGTGGCACGATGAAGTCGGCTGCGGCCACCGTGGGGTCTGCATGCGCCAAGGTGATGGTGATGCCCAGCTCGGCATCCACCTTGATGACCCGCCCTGCGTATTGGGTTTGTTTCTCCAACTCTCCGGCTAAATCAAAATACGAGACCCCGACCACGCAGGTCTTGCCCAACACGTCTTCCAATTGCATAGGTTCCCTTAAAGCGAGAGGGGCGCCGCCGGTTGCGCAGTGCCCCTCAATGCCGTTATTTTTCGGCGTTTAATAGCGCGCGCTTAGTGTCGCTTAATGCCGCAACGGCGCCACGCCCACCTGCGGCATATTGGCCAGGCCAATGTCGCGGGCGTGCTGCTCAAAACCCTTATTCTTCCAGAAGAAGGCGCCGGGCATGGTGGTGGGGATTACCAACACATAGAACAGCGCTCGGCCCATCACGCTGGTGGTCACCAGCACCGCACCCACCAAAGCCAGGCCCACTAGGGTCAGCAGGCTTACCGTGCCCAGTGCCACGGTGGCGGCCAGCAGACCCAATGCCACCGCCAGGTTGGCGCCCAGCAGGGTGTTGCGCAAGATGTAGGTTTTGCCAAAGGTGGTGGTTTGCACGTAATACGACGCGCCGCCTTCGTGCTCTGCCACAGCCATGGCTTTGCTGTGGGCCAGATGGCCAACGCCCTCAATCAGCAAGCCGATGCACAGGGTCGATGCGCACACGGTGGTCACGGTCAGCAAGCTCTCGCCCGCAAACGCCAGGGTGGCAAGGGCCACGCTGCCCACCAGCAAAGCGCCCAGCGACAAGGCGCTGCCGCCAAATGCGGTGGCCACTTGCCAGTGGTTCCAGAATGGGCGCGCCTTGATGCGGTAGCAGCGCACCATGTAGTACAGGCCCGCAGCACTGCCCAAGATGGCCAAATAGCCAAAACCGGCCGCCAAGCTGGCTGCCAGCGTGGGCTTTATCAGGCTAGTCATGTCCAGGCCAACGGTGGCGCTCACCAATGCCTGAAACACGCTGTTGGCCGGCAAGCTGAACAGGATGTGCATGCCCAACATGCCCATAAAGATGGCGATTCCCAAGCCTTCGCGCGATACCGGCGAGTGGCGCAGGTTGTTAAAGCCCCGGTAAAAGCGCTGCGGCTTGCCCAGATGCATGGTCGACATAAACAAGCCAAACGCCACCAGCATGAAGCACACGATTGCCAGTGGCGCATACAAAGCAGACTGCGCAAAGGTGATAAAGCCAGTTACCCCCAACTGCGCCGCCAAAAACACCAGCGCAAAGGCGCCCGCCGCGGCTTGCGCGGCCAGGGTGAACAGCACCAGCGGGTTCTCACGCGAACTCAGGCGGCCAAGGTTCCAGTGCGCTTGTTTGCCCACCTTTTGGTCGATGGTGGGGCGGTAGCGGCCCGCAGCATCTTTGTGGTACTTGATCGGCATCGAGTCGGTGCGCTTCATCTCGTCTGGCAACTGCTTGATCTGTTGGAAACGGATGTTGGGCTGGGTGATCGACGGGTCAGGGAAACCGGGAATCTCGACCCGTGCCTGCTCGCGCCCACCGGGGATGTTTTCAATCACGCCAAAGTCCAGTGCATTGCCCACGCAGGCCGACACGCAGGCGGGCTTGAGGCCGACTTCAAGGCGGTCCACACACATATTGCATTTGGATACCTGACCCTTGACCGGGTCGAGCTGGGGCGCGTTGTAGGGGCACACCCAGGTGCAATAGCCACAGCCAAAGCAGGTCTCGGGGTCTTGCAGCACGGCGCCGTATTCCACGTGCTTGGTGTAGGCGCGGGTGGGGCAGCCTTTGAGGCACACCGGGTCATCACAATGGTTACAGGCCATGGAGATGTTCATGCGTTTGTAGTCGGGGAAGCTGCCGCCTTCGACATAGCCCACCGAGCGGAAAGCCAAGTGCGCAGGAGTCTCGTTCTTCTCCGCACACGCCGCTTCGCAGGCGTGGCAGCCAATGCAGTTGTCGGCCGTGAAGAAAAAGCCGTGTTGCTTGTTGCGGTTGGGGTTGGTGCCCACCGCTGGGTTTTCGTTGATGAACATCGACCGGCCCACGGGCAATTTGCCCTCGGTGTGGGTGATCAGGTCAATCTTTTGGCCGTAGCGGTTGGCGTCTGCCACCACCGGGTCTTTGAGGAAGGCATAAGGCTGCTCCTCGGTGCGTATCTCCCAGATCTTACGTGCCTCATTTTGGGGCGCTTTTTTGGAGGCACACCCGCCGCTACCGCACTCCGGCTTGCCACAACCGCCCGATGTTGGTGCCTGAGCGGGCTTCGCGGTGGTCGCGTTGTGCTGGGTGGTGTTGTCGTTCATCTAGAAATTCCTTGATATGCATCAATGGAGTGCATGCACGCAAGGGACGTGCCATTTTTTGGGTGGTGGTGGCTGGGGTAAGTGCTTGAGGCCCGCAACCCTGCGGCCTTCCGGCCTTCACCCGCACCGCTGGTGGCTTAGGCGCGTACGTCAGCCACCGCTTGTGCGCCAAAGTCGGGCCGCTGCAGAAAGGCCAGAACGCGGCTCGCAGCCTCTGCAGGACGGGTGAGTTGCCCGCTCGACTCGAGGTTGATAAAGGCCGCCTGGTCGGGAAATGCGGCAGCGTCGGCGCTGCGCAACTGCACCTGCATGTCGGTCGCAATCACACCTGGCGCCAGCGCGCATACACGGGCGCCGTTGGGTTTTAGCGCTTCTTCCAGGGCCATACAGCGGGTGAAGAGGTCCATGCCTGCCTTCGCAGCGCAGTACGCGGCCTGCGAAGCCATGGCCCGGCGTCCTAGCCCGGACGAAATATTCAGCACTTTGCGCACAGCCGGCCAGTGTTCGGTGCCCGCTAAAAATGCAGCGCAGAGCTGCATGGGCGCTTCCAGCCCCACCCGAAGGGCGTTGGCCAGGTCCGTTGGCTGTGCGTCGCGCAGGGGCACGATGCGTGGGATAACGCCAGCGTTGTTAATCAGGGTGGCGCTGACGTAGTCAGTGCCGTTCAGAGTGCCGAGCCACGCGGACAGCCGTGCAGCAGCCGTGGCACCGTCGGCCAGGTCTTGCGACCACTGCAGCAGGTGTGCGCCGGTGGCGTGGGCTTGCCCCGCTAGGGCGGTATCGGTTTGGCGGGACATGCACAGCAAGGTGTTGTCAGGGTGCAGCAACTGCTGCGCCATGGCCCAGCCCATGCCACGCGATGCGCCGGTAAGGATAAAAAGGTGTTGGGTCATGGCGGACATCGTAGCGTGCCATCATCGCCTCAGTCGCCTCAGTCGCCTCAGCGGCTCCGAGGTGTTTTCAGGCTGGCGTTGTCGTGTCCCACAGCCGTGCCCCGCCCGCGTCCAAGTGGGTCAGGTACATGCGCACTTCAAATTCCCGCTGGTGGTAGCTGGGTTCCATGTGGTTACAAAGCTGGTAGAAAGCTTTGTCGTGGTTGCGCTCACGCAAGTGGGCCAGCTCGTGCACCACGATCATGCTCAAAAACTCGGGCGGTGTGTCTTTGAACAGGCTGGCCACGCGGATCTCGCGCTTGGATTTGAGTTTGGAGCCCTGCACGCGCGACACCGTGGTGTGGGTGCCCAGCGCGTGTTGCACCACCTGCAACTTGCTGTCAAACGCCACCTTGGACAGTGGCTCGGCGCCGCGCAGGTATTCGTTTTTGAGATTCTGCACATAGTCGTACAACGCCCGGTCGGTGCGCATGCCGTGGCCGGCGGGGTACTTTTTGCGCAGCCACGGGCCAATACGCTGACCGTCCAGCATCTCTTGCACCTGGTTCAGCGTGTCTTGGGGGTAGCCCTGCAGAAACTGAAGGCGCGTTGGTGCTATTGATTTCATTGCTGGCTGCGCAGGTTCTACGAGGGCTAGAGGCCGATTTCGTCTAATTTTCCCGGCGCAGCGCTGGGAACAGGATGATGTCGCGGATGCTGGCGCTGTCGGTTAACAACATCATCAGCCGGTCAATGCCGATGCCGCAGCCGCCAGCCGGGGGCATGCCGTATTCCAGCGCACGCACAAAGTCGTGGTCGTAGTACATGGCTTCGTCGTCACCGCTGTCTTTAGCGGCTACCTGGCCGTGGAAGCGGGCGGCCTGGTCTTCGGCGTCGTTCAATTCGCTAAAGCCGTTGCCAAACTCGCGCCCGGTGATGTAGAGCTCAAAGCGCTCGGTCACCTCGGGGTGAGTGTCGCTGGCGCGGGCCAGGGGCGATATTTCGACCGGGTGCTCGCAAATGAAGGTGGGCTGCCACAGTTGCTCTTCCACGGTTTCTTCAAAGTACATCACCTGCAGGCTGGGCAGGCTGCGGGTGGAGAGCTGGTTTTTGGCCTCGGACAAGCCTAGCTTGAGCAGGGCGGCTTTGAGCCATTCGGCGTCATTCACATGGGGGCCCGTGCCGGTGTATTTGGCAATCGCCTGCACAATGGTTAGCCGCTCAAAGGGCTGAGCCAAGTCCACCGGTTTGCCGCCGTAGCTCAGTTGCAAGGTGCCCACCGCCTTGAGTGCGGCATCGCGCACCAAGTCTTCGGTGAAGGTCATCAGGTCTTGGTAGTTCCAGTAGGCCGCGTAGAACTCCATCATGGTGAACTCGGGGTTGTGGCGCACCGAGATGCCTTCGTTGCGGAAGTTGCGGTTGATCTCAAACACCCGGTCAAACCCACCCACCAGCAGGCGCTTGAGGTAAAGCTCAGGCGCAATGCGCAAAAACATTTGCTGGTCCAACGCGTTGTGGTGCGTAGTAAACGGCTTGGCGTTGGCACCACCGGGGATGGGGTGCAGCATGGGTGTTTCCACCTCCAAGAAGCCGTGGTGCACCATGAATTCGCGCAGGCCGCTGACCGCCTTGCTGCGGGCCACAAAGCGCTTGCGCGAGCCTTCGTCGGTCATCAGGTCGATGTAGCGCTGGCGGTATTTCACCTCTTGGTCGGCAATGCCGTGGAACTTGTCGGGCATGGGGCGCAGGCTCTTGGTGAGCAGGCGCACCCGGCTGGCGCGAATCGACAGTTCGCCGGTCTTGGTTTTGAACAAGGTGCCTTCGGCGGCCACGATGTCGCCTAGGTCCCAGTGCTTGAAGTCGGCATACAGCTCGGCACCCACGTCTTCGCCGGTGATGTAAACCTGAATACGCCCACCGGTGGTGCCAAAGGACGCGTCTTGCAGCGTGCAAAAACTGGCCTTGCCCATGACGCGCTTGAGCATCATGCGGCCCGCCACTTTGGTGGTGGCACCCAAGGCGGCCAGTTCTCCGGTAGTTTGGCCGTCAAAGGCCGTAAACAACTCGGCCGCTTGGTGCGTGGGTTTGAAGTCGTTGGGGAAGGCGACGCCGTGGCCTTCGGTCTGGCGCTGGCGTATGGCTTTGAGCTTCTCACGGCGCTCCAGGATCAACTGGTTCTCGTCGTGGGCTTCGGGGGATGCAGCAGCGGTGGGGGCGTGTGTGTCAGACATGGGATTTGCGCGGTGAAGATTCAGGTGGCGGGCGCGGCTGCGCGGCCATAGCCCTCTATTCTAAGTTTTTGTAGTGAGCCAGACTGCAGTTAGTTCTCTAGACGGGCGCGATAGGGTATGTCATTGGCTGCGGCTATGATGCTTTGGCTTGTACCGTTGAACACCATGCTCTACCAAATTACTGCTTTCTTGCTTGAAGTTGCCGCCGGATTACTCAGCGGCGTTTGTTTGCTGCGTCTGTACATGCAGTACCAGCGCATCCCCATGTCGGCCCGCTCGGGCAATCCCATGGGCAAGTTTATTTTTGCGTTTACCGATTGGCTGGTTTTGCCGCTGCGCAAAGTGGTGCCTGCAGTTGGGCGCTGGGACATGGCCAGCCTAGTGGCGGCTTTTTTGGTGCAACTGGCCCAGTTTTCCATTTTGTGGGCAATCAGCGGCATGGGGGCTAGCCTGGCGTCGGTGCTGGTGTATGCGGTTTTTGGGCTGCTGCGTATGACCGTGTCGGGCCTCACTGGGTTGGTGATTGTCTACGCGGTGTTGTCGTGGGTGCAAACCCAGTCCTACATGTCGGATTTGCTGGAGCGGCTGGTGATGCCGGTGCTGATACCCATTCGCCGCGTGGTGCCGCTGGTGGGCGGCCTGGATTTGTCGCCGCTGGTGCTGCTGGTTCTATTGCAGGTGGCGGGCATCGTTTTGGGTTATGTGCAGGCTGCCGTTTTGGTTGCCATCTGAACCCGGTGTGTCGCCCGCTGCGCCACATGAGGCGCCCATAGCGGGGCGTTTACATCACCGCGTCAGCGGGTTGGCGTTGCAAAATGGCTAATGCATTGGCCACGGTCTTGCGCAGCTCTCGGCGATCACTAATAAAGTCAATCGCACCTTTGGATAGCAAAAATTCAGAGCGCTGAAACCCTTCTGGCAGCGTCACCCGCACGGTTGATTCAATCACCCGGGGGCCTGCAAAACCCACCAACGCTTTGGGCTCGGCAATCACGATATCGCCCAAAAACGCAAACCCGGCACTCACGCCGCCCATGGTGGGGTCGGTCAGCACGCTGATAAAGGGTAAGCCTTTTTTGGCCAAGCGGGTCAGCGACGCATTGGTTTTGGCCATTTGCATCAAAGACAGCAACCCTTCTTGCATGCGGGCGCCACCCGTGGCGGTGAAGCACAAGAACGGCACTTTTTGCTCAATCGCGGTTTCGACCCCGCGCACAAACCGCTCGCCCACCACCGAACCCATGCTGCCGCCCATAAAGTCAAATTCAAAACAGGCCGTCACCAAGCTGATCCCGTGCACGGCGCCACCCATGACCACCAGTGCGTCAGTCTCTCCGGTGTTCTCAAGCGCCTCTTTCAGGCGCTCGGTGTACTTGCGGCTGTCTTTGAATTTGAGGGGGTCAACTGGCAGCACCTCTTGGCCAATCTCAAAGCGGCCCTCGTTGTCTAAAAACGCGTTGAGGCGCGCGCGCGCGTTGATGCGGTGGTGGTGGCTGCAGCTAGGGCAAACGTTTTGGTTTTGCTCCAGATCAGTTTTGTACAGCACCGTCTCGCAGCTAGGGCACTTGATCCACAGCCCCTCGGGCATGGTGCGCCGGTCCGACGGATCGGTTTGCTGGATTTTGGGGGGAAGCAGTTTTTCTAGCCAGCTC
>JBBRNS010000063.1:0-18143 GCA_038230175.1 Burkholderiales bacterium | reverse complement strand
CTAATGGAGACGCTCAAAAAGCGCTTTGAAGAACAGAAGGAGCGTCACGAGGGCGGCAGCAAGTGGATCGGCACGGGCGGCACTTCTCCTTTTGGCGCCTATGGCCAAAACCCGCAAGGTATCCGCATAGGCCAAGACAAAGGCCGCAACAAAAGCGCGGTCAAGGTCTGGGACCAGCGCGCCTACAAAGACTATGACGACAGCCAAGAGCTGGGCACGCGCAACATCAAGGTGGCGCTGCGCCGGCTGCGCAAGTTCGCGCGCGAGGGCCATGAATTCGAGCTGGACTTGGATGACACCATCCATTCCACCGCAGCCAACGCTGGCTACCTGGACATCAAGATGATTCCAGAGCGGCACAACAACGTCAAAGTGCTGCTGCTCATGGATGTGGGCGGCACCATGGACGAGCATATTGAGCGGGTAGAAGAGCTTTTCAGTGCCACCAAGACCGAATTCAAGCACCTGGAGTTTTATTACTTCCACAACTGCGTCTACGACTTTGTATGGAAGAACAACCGGCGCCGGTTTGCCGAAAAATTTGACACCTGGGACATCATCCGCAAATACAACAAAGACTACAAACTGATCTTTGTCGGCGATGCCACCATGAGCCCGTATGAGATCTTGCAGCCCGGGGGCAGCGTGGAGTACAACAACGAAGAAACGGGGGCGGAGTGGTTGCAGCGCTTGATCCACGCCTACCCCAAGTTTGCATGGGTCAACCCCGAGCCGCAGGGCGTGTGGCAGTACCGCCAGAGCATCAGCGTCGTGCAAGACATCATGCACCAACACATGTTTCCACTGACCATCAAAGGCCTTGAAGAGGCGATGCGCCACCTAACCAAGTAGGGCACGAGGCCGCCACTACAATCTTGGCTGTGTCTTCGTAGTTCAATGGATAGAACGGCCCCCTCCTAAGGGGCAGATACAGGTTCGATTCCTGTCGAAGGCACCAAATCGCAAGCCGGAAGGGTCCAAAGCCTTCCGGCTTTTTTGTTTTCTCCTATGAAAACCCGGTTTTGTCGTTTGTTAGCGTCCGCTAGAGTTTGCCACGTTCCGGGGGTACACGGGGGTACAAATTGGGGTACATCTTTGGAAAATGGGGGTATATCAAGCGGCCCAACTGAAAGGCGGCGCAGTCGTTAAATGTGGCACCTAGCGTCGGCGCCGGTGAAAAATCATCATTCCCCACCCGAAAAGGTGAAAAGACTCTCACATTTAACGGTGACATAGAAAAAGAAAACCCAGCGGTTTAGGCTGGGTTTGGTCTCTGGCGCTATGCGCAACGGGCCGCCCCGCTTCGCTCAATCAGTCGTCGTCTTCAACATCCCAGCCAGCGGGCCAGCCGTTCACCGCGTAGCCCTCCCAATCGCAAGCCGTATCCTCAAGCCACCAACCGCCTGCGCTCGGGCAGTTATCGTTTAGTCGAACTGCAAATTCGTTGGGGGTTAGAAGAGTGTCCAGATCAATCGCCCGCCGCAGTTCGGCGTCTTTGTGCAGGGTGTAGTCGGCCAGTGCCAGCCAAACACCCAAGGCCATGCGGGGCTGTCCACCAAAGGGCAGGCGCCGCAACAGTGCCCGCAGTTCTGCCACCATTTCGGCCGCCGCCGCTGCACCGCTGGCTTGGGCGTGGCGTGTGGCATTGCTCCACAGTTCCACAATGGCCAGCGAAGTGGGGCCAGCCAGGGCGGCCGCCTTCATTCGCTCTTGCGACAAATCGCCGGGGTGGGCATCGCCCGCCGTCTCAAAATTTGGAACCGCTGGGGGCGCGGGCACTGTCGCGCAATGGGCCGGGGCACTTTGGTGCGTGGGCGGTCGGGGGGCGGCCTTGGTCGTGCCAAACCGTGAACCCTTCACGCGGCCGGGTTCAAGGTGACGCTTGCGCCAGCGTTCGGCACGTTCAAGGGTGTCGGTGGGCATCCCCCGCTTAACCAGGCGTGAAACCATGGCCGTGGAAATGTCGAGTAAGTGGGCAAGCTCTTTTTGTTGCATGGTGAACCTAACTTAAAAAATGAACCGTTACGGCCCGGATTAACTGAAACGTGTTTACCTAACCCAGAAATGGGCCGCTAACGCTTTCTCGCGCTCAGAATGACCCGTGTGAAGAAAGGCACAGGAGTACCTTTGAGGGGGGGTACCACTGCCCCACTTTCTCCCAAACCAAACAGAAAGGCAGGCCACGGCCAACACAAAAGTGTGTCGGCGCTTCGGCTATCGACTTTTTGAGTGGGGGCAAGTGGGGGCAGTGGGGGCACCGCATAAACAGGGGCTTCCCGCGCCCCCACTCTACTTTTCGGACTGGGGGCAAGTGGGGGCAAATCTTTCCGGGATAGTCCAAAGGCGTCCACCCGTTCCCCGCTCTGGTATCTGGTGCCACTGGCTGCACGCCATTGCAGCGCGAAAGAATCTCCCGCACCCCACCGCCTACCGGCGGCCCGGCACTGGCTCACGCAATCCACAAACAGCCGCACACACACGGGCAATGGGTGGGCGTGGCTCATAGGTCAAGGGCAAAGATTGCCGGTGTGATGCGGTAGCACGTTACGTTATTGCCAACGCCAGGCAACCGGGCCTTGCAGTCAAACGAGCGCCCTTTTTCGGGTGCCAAACAGGCATGATCCAGCAACACACGGCACACGGCCTGATAGTCGAAGCCTTGGCAGACTTCGGCCCGGAAAGTCTCAGCCAACACAAAGTATTCAAAGCTCACGCCTTCACCCAAGGCAGCGGGCATCCGGTCGCCGTACTCTGTGCCGTGTTGGTTGTTGGTCTTGATCGGCTCGCCCTCAGCGTTCAACATGCGCCGCACACCGGCCCGGTGTAGTGTCTTGGGTGCGTGGTCGTCTGCTCCACGGTGCCACATGGCAAAGCGGCCATCGCCATGTGTTTCAAGAAAGCGCCGCACTTGTCGAAGCATGGCCACAACTTCGCCGTTGCCATTGCCGCCACGGGCAGCCAGCCAGGCACCGAAGCAAGCCAGGGCGGCCCGCTCACTCTCGCCCGCTGGCCAGCCGGTCAAACCCGCCGCCGTGGCCATCTCACCCGCTGCGCCCACCAGGGCAAACCGTGCGCCTACGCGCTCCACTTGCCCGCTAGCAGCATGGGGCACCATCTCATTCACCAGCGCGGCCGTAGCCTCTTTTATGCTGGCCTTGAGGGTGTCGGCGTGGGTGGTCAGGTGTTCTAGCCAGGCGCGGCCCGGCGCACCGTAGACGCTGGCAGCATGGCCGGTAACGTGGCGCGAAAAATTGGAGCCGCCATCATGGCCGTGCAAGTTTTCAAAGGCACCCAGTCCCAGGCCCGCATCGGCTGGAATGTCCACCATGCGCACCTCTTGGCCGGTGCGTGTGCGCTTTTGGCCCTCTGCCATGTGGTCAGCCAGGCCCATCTCACCCGCACTCAAAAACAGCAGCCGCCACGATTGCCGGGCGCGTGGTGAACCGCCACGGGTAGCGCGGGCCTTGCCTTGTTCATTGGCCAGCATGTAGGCGCATTCGCCCGCCGTCTTGGGGTCTACCTGCGCAAGCTCGTCAAGGATCAGCAAGCCGTCACTGTGTTGGGCTGCCGTGGCCTCTAGGGCGTTGTCAGTGGAACGCCACCGCTGCAAATAGCTTGCACCGCCCCACACACTGGCAGCCAGCTTTAACGCCGTGGTCTTGCCGCTGGAACTGTCGCCACGGTAGTGAAAGCCGCCGCTCTCCATACCGGCCGGGCGCATCAAAGGCCCGGCAAAGGCACACGCCACCGCAAACACTAGGCGCGAATTCCCCGCACACAAAGCCCCCACACGGTCGCGCCATTGCTCGGGGGCGCCCTTGATGCGGAATGTGTTTTCTATCGGGCTATCGCTCTGAAAAACGATACGCTCCCCGCTGTCGCCTATCGTCTCGCGTGGCAACACAAAGGCGCGGCCGTGCCAACCTACGCGGTCGGTACAGCTTGCGAATTCCTCAGGCTTGCGGGTTTGAATGTACTGGGTCAGCAGGTTTCGGGCGGTCGGTGTAGACGCTATCAGTAAGCCCATGCCTAGCAGCGTGGCGCGGTATTCGCCACCATCGCCCGACAACATGCGGGAGGGCATAGCCCATTGTTTAGCGTGGCCTAGCGGGTCATCAAACGTCAACAGGTAGCCCCAGCCGCCGCCGTCTTGATCGCGGGTGCGGGCCTCGACATTCAAACGGCTGCAAATCCAAACAGGTGGTTTACGGTTGCCGTCGTTGTCAACGCCTTGAAACCATACGCCATTGTCTGAAACCTCGAACACATCAAAGGCGCGATCTGTGTCGCTATCGGTCCCGCTGGCAGCGCGTGTAGTCTTGGTGCGGGCCTTACCTGCCTTGTAGTCTTGCGTGGTCTGCGCAGCCGTTTGGCTGGCGTGGTGGGCATCAATGGCGACCTTTACGATGCAGCGCACGGCCTCTAAGCCAGCATCGCCGCCTAGGTGTTGGTGCAGGTCGTTGAAGTCGCTACCGCCATCGGGCAAGCCTTCGGGAAACACTGCCAGGCCATGCACCGCACGGGCGGCCGCTGTGGCCTTGTCGCGGCCGGGGTTGTTGCCAGCTTTGGCAAAGGTCTGCAAATCATCGTCACCGCATAGCACCAGCAAGGAAGCCGGGTAAAGCGCCCGCAACGCCTTGGCAACGTGTACCAAGTTGCCCGCGTCAAACGCCACCGCCACCGGGCGGCCCGTGGATTGGTGCAGGCTTGCGCCGGTAGCGTAGCCCTCACAAATCAGGATCACATCGGGCCCGTGCACAGCATCGCCAGCTGTATCGCCAGGCACAGCGCCGGGGGTGGGCACTGCACCCAGCCAATGCCACAGGCCCGACTTGCGCCCGCCCTTCAAAAACAATTTATCGGGGCCGCCGTTGTCGGGCTTTGTAGGTGCAATGCGTTGCAAGTTCCACAGCTTGCCCGCTGCGTCACGCAATGGCACCAGCATGCAGGCATCAGACGCAAAGCGCACACCGTAGCGCCCTACCCCTTTTCGCTCTGGGTAGTGGCTTGGTCCGTCTTCGCTGGCAGCGTCCCACATGGCGGCCGCTTCTTTGGCTGCCAAGGCTTGGGCTGCATCGGTGCGGGCTTGCTCTGCCTCTTGCGCAGCCTTGCGGGCGGTCTCACGCTGTGCCAATACTTCGGGGCTGGGTGGTGGGGTCGCTTCGTTGCCTTTGGGCAGCGTGAAACCGTGTTCTTTGGCCAGGTGCAACAGCGTGCCGATACCCACACCGCCGCCCGACTTGATGCTGCGCCAGGTGGTGCGTGTGGCTTTAGGGTCGTAGCCGTCCGCCGTTGCGCTCCAGTCGGTAAACAGGTCAAGACCGGCAGTGTCGGAAAACTCGGACTTGATCGCCATGGCAACCCGTGCCCATTCATCGCGGGACAGGGTTGCCGGTATGTGCGCCAGGGCTGCGCGTATCAGTTCAGGCGTGATATGGGTTTGCACAATATTCGATCAGTTGGTTTTTGCAACGGAATGGGGATCAAGCTGGTCAATATGGCCGGGCAATGAACTGCATAACTGATCGGCGGTGACGGCATCAAAGCAACGCAAAACGCCGTCTTCATCCCATCGCACCATTACGGGATCACACTTTTTTAAGCGCATGATTTTTTTGAATCCCGGCTTCCCGCCGTGCATGTTCACAAAGGAAACGGCTGTGTGCAATCTATGGGATGCGGCCTGTTGGGCACGGTCTTTTAGGTATTGCTGACCCGGTGTCAGGGCGTGTGTGATGTTGGTCTGTTTCATACGCCACCCACCCAGGCCGGGCCTTGCGTTATCACTTCGCGGGTTTTGCTGTCGGTCACGCGCAAGTCACCATTGCATAGCAGCGCGACCAGGACCGGGCGCTTTAAGGCGGTCATCCATTCATAGCGGATTCGGTGTTTCCAAACTACGCCGGTCGCATAGGTTTTCGCGTGCAGGATTTCGCGGGCAATTTTGAGGGCGCGGGCTTGGTCCATGCTCGCTACCTTGTGGCCTACCGTTTCGCCGCTCATACGGCACCGCCTTTGATGCGGTCTTGCACCCATTTTTCAATTGAAGACGCTGGCCAACAGACGGCCCGGCGGGACAATCTAACGGGGGTTGGGAATGCCGGTGGCTTGCGGCCCATCATTTCGTAAATTGAACTCTTGCGTAGTCCTACGATGGCCTCTACTTGGGGTAAGCGCAAAAGGGTTTCTGGTTTTGGGTTTCCGCTTGGGTTTGCTTGCATGGTGTTGGTTCCTTGGTGGTTAGTCACCAGGGAACTATGCAAGCGGGGCTACATTAAGAAAACGCTTTTGATCGCCCAATTGCAGGTATCAAACCCGTGTTTCCAATTCCGCGATTGCCTTAGCCACAGTGTCGGAACCAGGTGCAACCCCTAGCCGCTTGGGAAGTGCGTCAATGAAACCCATGAACCAATACTTTTTATTTTTTGAACGGTCAGACATAGCGGGCCATTCGCCCACAGCTTGAAAATGCGCTTTTGCAAGACCCCCCGCCAACACGCGTTCATTGCGAAGTTTCGGGCGGCCCTGTTTATCAGGTTTCATTTGCTCAGCTGCGTAAAAAAACACCGCCTCAATATCCCGCACCGTGTCCCAAAAGTGCGCCATCAATTCATTTTCTCGGGCGGCCGCTTCGCTTGCGGTTGTCAATTTTTTGGTGCCCGCCAATCCCACCACAAAGGGGGCGCTAACGCCTCGAATTGTGGCGCGTGTATCAGGTTGATTTTGGCGAGCGGTCATTAGTTGTAACAAATCACCGGCGCAACCGGCAACGGCCCGCAAATGCACTTTTTGTTCACCTTCGGGGCTTGATTTTTGCAGCAATTCGCAATCCTTGAGTGCCCGATTCACCGCCGCCATAAATACCGTTCGTTGCTCGGTCGCCATACTTGGTGGCAATAGCCTTTGCAGGTCTTTTGCTTCGCTTTCTGTCAGCCAATCACCATCTAACCACATAGTTTGCGCCAGCGTGTGCGCGTCAAAATCTGGCCGTATAAATAGCCGCTTGGTTGCCATCGCCCACCCCTTCATGTGCGGCCCTCATAAGGTGCCAGCGCCAGGTCGGTGAAGGTGTCCGACTTTTCGCCCTTGGGGATCAGCCGCAGGCTAGGCGTGGCGAAAATCTAGCGACCTACAAAAGCCCCTGCTCTGCCATGCTCAGGGACTCAGAACCGCCCACAATAATGTGATCCAACACGCGCACATCAACCAATGCAAGCGCGGTCTTAAGGGTCTGCGTTAGGGCTTCATCGGCCCGACTGGGTTGCGCGTTTCCGCTGGGGTGGTTGTGCGCCAGTATCACCGACGCCGCGCCGTGCCCCAGGGCTGCGCGAATGATTTCACGAGGGTATACGCTGGTCTGCGACAAGGTGCCATTGAACACAACTTCAAAGGCCAGGGCGCAGTTTTGGGCATTAAGGTACAGCACCCCGAACCGCTCCACCGTTTCGCCACCCAATGCCAATCGCATGTAATCCTTGACCGCCTCAGGATCAGGCATCGCAGCCAGTGGGGTGCGCAGTGTGCGCCCGACAATCGCAAGCGCCCGGTCTAAGGTGCCCATCTCACGCGCTGCCAAGCCCTCACGAAACGACAAGGCACCGCAGGCCATGCCATAGGCTGGAATGCCTCGCTAGCCTTGCTGCGGGGCCTACCAGCGGCCCGGCGTGGGGTCTTGGTGGGGTGGGTTGCGGTATCGGCGGTCATGCATCTGCCATTGGTGTTTGTGCGTCAGCAGTTACCAAAATCTCTGCACACTCTTGCAATTGGAATGCCAGGTCGTTAGCAAGCTCCAGCATGTCTGCCATAAAGCCGCCATCAATGTCTTGATGCACTTTCGCCAGTATGTGGAGCATTGAGGCAAGGCGTTTGGAAGTTGTTTTAGTAAAGCAGTTCAGATCGTGGTTATCGCTAAACATCATCGTCACATACGTATTTGTGGCGATCGACATATTCCGCTGTGCTGTAGAGTTCATATCAGCCATTTTGCAAGGTTCCTTTGCTTTGTGGTTAGGCGGGGTAAGTGCTCGTAACACTTGCCCCGCCGCCTTTGGTGCCCGGCTCAATCCGCCGCCGGGCGTGGCGGTAATGCTCAGGCTTCCGGCTCGATATACAGCCGGTGCAGCCGCTTAATCTCGCCCATGGCCCCAAGGTAGGCAGGCACCCAGGCAGGGATCGGCGTTTTGCCGTTCACCCATCGGCTGGGGGTGTTTTTATCAAGCCCGGCCTTGCGGCAAAAGTCCGATTGCTTCCAGCCCAAGCCTTCCAGGGCGGCGGTAAATTCGTCAGGGGTCATTGTGTCGCCTCATCCTCTCAATTCTGTTATGCGGTACTTTATCAGAATTACCTTAAAGCGTAGAATTAATTGCGTATTATCCGCTTTGTTAACATAACACCCGTCGTATAAAGTAGATATTGTGAACAACTTTGTACGCTTTAAGGGAATGTTCAATTTAATCATGCACTTACGCGGCCCGCTCGTTTGCTGAAAAAATAGGCATGTGACAGAACTGTGTTTTATGGAAAGTTATCCACAGGGGCCGCCCGTTGGCGTGGTGCCAGGGCGAGGCCCCTTTGCGCTCGTATCCAGCCAAGTGCGCAGCGGTCCAACACCGCAGGGCAAGGGCGGCCGGAAGTGGCGCCGGGTGGTGGGGGTCAGGACAAAGGCGAACGCAAAAGACTAGGCACTGGGGCAAGCCTTTATGTATGAGAGTGATAAATCTCTCTCTATCTACTATTGCCCCCACTTTGCCCCCAATCTGCCCCCACTTTGCCCCCACTCCCCTATCAGCCGCAAACCCGCATAAACATTGGGTTTCTCTGGTTTGCCCCCACTGCCCCCACTGTTTTGGCTTGGAAGGTGCGCCAGTAAATTGCATATGGGCCAAATCACGCGGCCCGCTTGGGCAGCTTGACCACTTTGCCAGCCTTGCGGCCGTCCAGGTAATCCGCCCACCACTGCATTAGCTTGATACGGTCGTCAAGGTAGGTTGACCGGTGATATGCCGCCCTAACCCCGTTTTGCTCCACATGTGCAAGCTGGCGTTCTATTGCGTCGGGGTTCCAGTTGCACTCATTGGCCACCGTCGAAAACAGCGCCCGGAAGCCGTGAGCCGTTGCGCGGCCCTTGTAGCCCATGCGTGCCAAGGCACTGTTGAACGTGTTTTCACTTAGGGACTTGCTGGGATAGAACGGGCTGGGGAATACTAGCGCACCGCCGCCGCTCAGGGATTGCATGGCGTGCAACACTTCCAACGCTTGCCGGGACAATGGCACCCGGTGTTCAATGCGCATTTTCATGCGCTCGGCTGGGATGGTCCATACCGCCGCGTCAAGGTTAAATTCTGCCCACAGTGCGCCGCGTGTTTCGCCCGGTCGCGTGGCGGTCAGCATCAGCAGGCGCAGGGCCTGCACCGTGTGGGGGTCGCCCTCGTAGGCATCCAGCTTGCGCAAGTACTCGGGAAGGTCTTTGTCTGCCATGGCGGGCCGGTGGGTCACTTGCCGGGGTTTGAGAATTTCAGACGGCACCAGGTCAAGCATGGGATTTGCCTCGATCCGCTCATGGGTCACAGCCCAGCGGTAAACCGACTTCACACGCTGCAAAACCCTGTCCGCTTGGTCTGGTGCGCCCCGTGCCTCCACTCTTTTAACGGCCGCCATGATTTCGCTCGGCTTGATGCTGGCCATAGGGCGCGAACCCAGCGCCGGAAAAATGTCCGCCTCCAGTGACGCACGTATGCGGTCATGGGTTACTAGCACCCAGCGGGCGGACTGGTGTTTCAACCACTCGCGTGAAACTGCCTCCAGGGTGTTATCGGCTTCAAATGCCGCTTTGGTTTTGGAATCCTTGCGCAATTGGCCGGGATCAGCGCCGGATTGCAGGGCCTTGCGGGCCTCGCTGGCCAGGTCGCGGGCGGCCTTGAGGGTAACGGCCGGATACACACCCAGGGCAAGCAGCTTTTCTTTTCCACTGTGGCGGTATTTCAAGCGCCAATAGCGCCCGCCCGCCTTGGTCATCTCCAGGTAAAGGCCGCCGCCGTCAAAGTGTTTGCCTGTTTCGGTCAGGGTTCGCAGCTTGGCATCTGTCAATTTCATGGGTATCACCGTAAGTGTGGGGGTACATTTGGGGGTACATTCTGCGCCACTTACAACAAAACCCAACATTCATGCGGGCTACAGGCTTGACTTTGGTTACTGTCGAAGCACCACTACCCAGCCGTGCGCAAATCCACAATCGTTTGGCGCAGGTCTGCAGCCCAGGCCCGGCGGTCTCGTCCCTCCGCGTTTTGCGAGGTACCAAATTGCACCACGGCCTGCACACCGTCAGCACACAGGGTGCGCCACAGTGACTGGAGCAACGTGTCGTCCCCAATGTAGCACGGCGCCAAGCTGATGCTGCCGCTGGCGCCATCGACAAACTGCAGTGCCACAGGCTGCACCGGCACCTGCGCTGAGATGGCCGCTTGCAAGAGATTCGCGTGGAACGGCAGAACATGGGTACCGTCGCCGGTGGTGCCTTCAGGGAACACGGCCAATATGTCGCCGCCCTTTAAGGCTTCAGCCATCTGGTGCACCACCCGCATGGCGTCGCGGCGCGACTCCCGCGCAATGTACAGGGTGCCGGCAGCATAGGCCAAGGTACCCACCAAAGGCCAGTGTTGTACATCGTCCTTAGACACAAACCGACAGTGGCGCGCGGCGTGCATGACAGCGATGTCCAGCCATGAGATGTGGTTGGCCACCAGCAGCATGGGGCCTATCAAGGGCGGCTGCCCACGCACTACCAATTTAATAGCAAGGCGCCCAAGCATTTCAAGGGCCCAGACTTGAACCCGTACATTTTTTTGCTCAGTCGACAAGCGCGGAAATACCATGCGGATGGTAAAAATTCCATGCAATATATGGACTGTTACCCGTAGCAACCGCCATAGCGCACGTATTCGGTTCATTGCCGCGAGCACCCTATGTCAGGCTTGGTAGGCAATGTGGCCACCCACCAGGGTGGCGCGCACCCGCCCGGGCAGCTCATAACCACCATAGGGGGTGTGCTTGCCTTGGCTGCGCAGGGCACTGGGTGCAACCGTCCACATGGCGGCGGGGTCAAACACACACACATCGGCAACTCCACCGACCGTCAAGTGGCCGACCTTGCCATGCAAAGGGCCCAGGGCCGTGCCCAGCACGCCCGCAGGCTGGCTGCATACCGTGGCCAAAGCCCGCGCCAGCGGAACGCCGTCGTCCTGCGACCATTTCAGCGCCAGGCTAAGCAACAGCTCCAGCCCGGTAGCGCCGGGCTCACATTGGGCAAACGGCAAATCCTTGGCGTCTTCATCCACCGGCGTGTGGTCGGAAACGAGCACATCAATCGTACCGTCGGCTAGGCCAGCGCGCAGGGCATCACGGTCACGCTGCTGGCGCAGTGGCGGGTTGACCCGCATACGGCTATCAAAGTAGCCAATGTCCATGTCCGTGAGGTGCAGCGAGTTGATACTGATGTCGCAGCTCACCGGTAGGCCTTCGGCCTTCGCTTGGCGCACCAAGGCCACCCCGGCGGCACTGCTCAGCCTGCACAGGTGGACCCGCGCCCCGGTGGCACGCACCAGCTCAAGAATGGTGTGCAAGGCAATGGTTTCGGCCGCTACCGGCACGCCAGCCAGCCCCAAGCGCGTGGCCAGCGGTCCGCTGGCTGCCACACCCTTGCCCAGGTAGAGGTCTTGGGGCCGCAACCACACCGCGTAGCCAAAGGTCTTGGCGTATTGCATGGCGCGTTGCATTACCAAGGTGTTGGCCAGGGGAACCTCCGCCTGACTGAACGCCACGCACCCGGCTTGGGTGAGCTGCAGCATCTCGGTCAGCGACTCGCCATCCAAATTTCGGGTCAGGGCGCCTAGCGGGAATAAGCGGGCTTGTAGCAGGCGTTCAGCGCGATGGCACAGCATTTCCACCAGGCCGGCTTCATCCAAAACGGGTTCGGTGTCGGGGGGGCAGACGACGCTGGTCACGCCGCCCGCTACGGCCGCAGCCATCTCCGAGGCCAGCATGGCCGCGTGTTCTTGGCCCGGCTCACGCAGGCGCACCTGCAAATCGACCAAACCAGGCATGACGATGCAGCCACTGGCGTCGATGACGGTGTCCGGGGCAAAGCCAGTCGCTATATTTTTAATAGCTGCTACCTCAGGTCCGACGAGGGCTACATCGGCTTTTTCATCAAAACCGGTGGCGGGGTCGATGACCCGGCCACCTTGAATCAGTATCTTGTTCATTTCATGCCCCGGGGGTCGGCTTCATTGCCCGCCACGATGCTCATCACCGCCATGCGCACCGCAATACCAAAGGTTACCTGCGGCAGGATCACGCTCTGGCTACCATCGACCACGGCGGAGTCAATCTCAACACCGCGGTTGATGGGGCCAGGGTGCATGACGATGCAGTCCGGCTTGGCCAGTGCCAGCTTCTCTGGCGTAAGCCCAAAACTTTTAAAGAACTCGTGCATAGAGGGCAGCATGCCGCCGCTCATGCGTTCGTTTTGCAGGCGCAGCATGATGATGACGTCGCAGTCCTTGATGCCCTCCTCTAAGGTGTGGCACACCCGCACGCCCATTTGCGCCATGTCGGATGGCACCAGGGTTCGGGGGCCCACGACGCGCACTTCAGGGCAGCCCAAAATGGTGAGACCATGAATGTCGGAGCGTGCCACGCGCGAATGCAACACATCACCAACGATGGCCACCGTGAGGTTGGAGAAATCTTTTTTGAAGTGCCGGATGGTAAACATGTCCAGCAGGCCCTGGGTGGGGTGCGCATGGCGGCCATCTCCGGCGTTGATGACATGGACGTGTGGTGCCACATGCTGCGCAATCAGGTAAGGCGCGCCCGACTCACCGTGGCGTACAACAAACATGTCGGCCGCCATCGCGCTCAGGTTGGCAATGGTGTCGAGCAGCGACTCGCCCTTGGACGCGCTGGAGCGGGCAATATCCAGGTTAATAACATCGGCCGAGAGGCGCTTAGCCGCGATCTCAAAGGTGGTGCGGGTGCGGGTGGAGTTTTCAAAAAAGAGGTTAAAAACGCTTTTACCGCGCAACAGGGGCACCTTTTTGACCTCACGGTCATTGACCGATACAAAATTGGCGGCGGTGTCCAGGATGTGGGTGACGATGCCCCGTGGAAGGCCTTCTACCGAGAGCAGATGGACCAGCTCACCATGCTGGTTAAGTTGGGGGTTGCGTTTGTAGAGCATGCCTAACGCGCCTTCAGATTAAAGCTTAAAACACCGTCGGCACTGCGCGCCAAGGCCAAGGATTGGTCGGCAGCCAAGTCCACCCGAGCCGCCGCAAAGTCGGCCTGCACCGGCAGCTCGCGCCCCCCCCTGTCTACCAGCACAGCGAGTTGGATGCTGGCCGGGCGGCCATAGTCAAACAATTCATTGATCACCGCCCGCAGGGTGCGCCCGGTGTACAGCACATCGTCCAGCAGCACAATGTGGGCGCCATTGACGTCAAACGGCAGTGCGGTCTGCCCGCCATCGGCGAGGCCACGCTGGGCAAAATCGTCGCGGTGCATGGCGGACGAAATCGTGCCAGCAGTGCCAGCGCGGTTGAGATCACGCTGCAGTTGCTCAGCCAACCAAGCGCCGCCCGACCATACGCCGACCAATTGTGTGTCTGGCTGCATGATCGTTTGCACACCCTGCAGCAAGTCGCGGTAAAGCGCTTGTGCGTCCAATGCCATTGTGGTCACGCCAAACTCCTTAAAAACTGTTCCAAAATAATGCAAGCTGATTGGGCGTCGGCGTCGCGCGCGCCGCTGGATAATGCCTCAGTTGTGCTGTAGCGCTCGTCCACCTCAAAAACCGGCAAACCAAATCGGCCATGCAATTGCCGCCCAAATTTTTTGGCCCGGGCGGTGTTTTCGTGCGGCGCACCGTCGGGGTGGTAGGGCACGCCAATGACCAGGGCGTCCGGCTGCCATTCTTTCAGGCGCAAGGCAATTTGTTCAAACCGGGCGTCGCCCTGCGCATGCACCGAGCCCGCAGCCTGCGCCGTGCGCAACAGGCGGTTACCCACGGCAATACCCGTGCGCTTCATCCCAAAATCGATACCTAAAAACATGTTCAGCGATGGGGGAACGACCATTTTGACGGCCTGGTGTGCGCTCACGCGTGGCCCACCTGCGACGAGATCATCCAGGCCTCTAATCCCAGCAGCGCCAGCGCCTTGGCGTAGCGGTCTTGGATAGGGGTATCAAAAATGATGGCCGGGTCGGCGTTGACAGTGAGCCATGCGTTGGCACCGAGTTCGGTTTCTAGCTGCCCTTGCCCCCATGCCGAATAACCCATGGACACCAGGACTTTTTGCGGGCCAGAGCCATTGGACATGGCCTCTAAGACATCGCGCGACGTTGTCATGTCCAACCCGCCGGGGATAGACAAGGTGGAGGCGTAAGCGGGGGTGCTGGGGCCGTCGTCCAACGCTGGCTGGGGCTGGTGCAATACAAACCCGCGCTCCACTTGTACCGGGCCACCTTGGTAAACCGGGCTATCAGACAGGTCAGGCCGCAACAAAGGCAACGACACTTTCTCGAATAACTCCGACAAGCAAAGCGACGCGGGCTTGTTGATCACCAAACCCAATGCACCCCGCTCGCTGTGCTCGCACACATAGACCACACTTTTAGCGAATAACTCATCCATCAATCCGGGCATCGCGATCAAGAAATGGTTCGTGAGGTTGATGGGTGCAGAATCGCGGGACATCATTTATTTTAACGGTTGAGATGGCACAGCAATTCAAATGTGGACTGGTTTGGTTTAGACGCGATTTGCGGATTGAAGACAACGCAGCGTTGCACGCGGCAATGCGCGACTGTGAATCCGTGCACTGCGTTTTTGTTTTTGAGCGCTCCATTTTGGACCCTTTGCCCAAAGAGGATCGGCGGGTTGAATTTATTCGCGATTCCGTAGCCGAACTGGACGAATCCCTGCGCGAACAAACAGGAAATCCACTTACAGGCCTGATTGTGCGGCACGGCTTGTCCAGCGATGAAATTCCGGCACTAGCGGGCTCATTACAGGTCCAGGCGGTCTTTATGGCACACGACTACGAGCCCCAGAGTGTGGTGCGCGATGTGGCGGTGGGCCAGGCCTTGGCAAAAAGCGGCATCGCATTG
Organism: Burkholderiales bacterium; assembly: GCA_038230175.1. Classification (GTDB taxonomy): domain Bacteria; phylum Pseudomonadota; class Gammaproteobacteria; order Burkholderiales; family Burkholderiaceae_C; genus Allorhodoferax. The sequence goes on along the minus strand of JBBRNS010000063.1, from coordinate 2,978 downwards.
GTTTCGGTCAAAGACCATGTCATTTTTGAGCGCGATGAAGTGCTCACCCAAGTGGGCAAACCCTATACCGTTTTCACCCCATACAAGCGGGCCTGGTTGGCACGGCTGGGGGACAGCCCTCCAGCGTCCCACCCCTGCGGTTCTGCCGCCTCGCGGTTGGCTCCGCGTCCCCCCGAGGACCGCGAGCCTGTTCCAACTCTGGCATCGCTGGGATTCTTGCCGACCAATCTACATACGCTAGGCGTCATGCCAGGGGCGCAAGGCGCGGCGCGGTTGGTCGAGGACTTTTGGGAGAGGATGGATGCCTATGACCAAACCCGCAACTTCCCTGCTGTGAAGGGCCCCAGCTACCTCAGTGTGCACCTGCGGTTTGGAACCGTTTCAATTCGGCATCTGGTACGCCTTGCACACCAGCGCATGCTCAGCGGCAGTGCCGGTGCAGCGGTTTGGTTGTCGGAGTTGGTCTGGCGAGACTTTTATTTCCAGATACTGGCGAATTTCCCACATGTGGCTCAGGGTGCATTCAAACCCGCCTATGACACGATCAAATGGGAATCTGGCGCACAGGCCCAGTCGTTGTTTGAGGCGTGGTGCAATGGACGCACCGGCTACCCCATCGTCGACGCAGCTATGGCCCAACTGAACCAGTCAGGCTACATGCACAACCGCCTGCGCATGGTGGCGGGTAGTTTTTTGGTGAAACACCTGGGCATTGACTGGCGTTGGGGCGAGCGCTATTTCGCCGAAACACTCATCGACTTTGACTTAGCCGCAAACAACGGGGGATGGCAGTGGGTTAGCTCCAGCGGGTGCGATGCACAACCGTACTTCCGCATTTTCAACCCCACACTGCAAAGTGAAAAGTTCGATCCGCAGGGTAAGTTCATTAAGCGCTACCTGCCGCAGTTGTCTGCGCTGCCGGTTAAGCACTTACACGCGCCATGGATGGCTAGACTTGCGGACCTCGAGGCTGCCGGCATCACGCTCGGCGTGGAGTATCCAAAACCGGTTGTGGACCACGCGCAAGCGCGTGCACGCACGCTGCAACGGTATGCAGTTGTGCGCCCAGCCGCTTAAGCCGTCACAGGTTTGTCGCAGTAACTGCGTACCAAGCCCAGCAACTCGTCTTCCGAGTAGGGTTTACCCAAGTAGTGGTCCACACCCAGTTCTTTGGCATGTTCACGGTGTTTGCCGGCAATGCGGGACGTGATCATGATGATCGGCAGGTCCTTCAGGTTTTCGTCGCCTCGAATATTGCGCGCCAAGTCGAAGCCGTCCATACGCGGCATCTCGATGTCAGACAACACCAATGTGGGTTTTTCTTCCTGGAGCCTTTCGAGCGCCTGCAAACCATCGGAGGCCAAGGCCACACGGTAGCCTTCGCGCTTTAGCAAACGCTGTGTCACGCGGCGCACGGTGATGGAATCGTCGACCACCAAAATCAGCGGAACTTGATTGGCCGCACCAACCAAGCCCTGTGCCGCCTGCCCACTGGCATCGGCTGTCGCTCCCGCCGCAAGCGCAGCCTGGCGTAACTGGCGGGCCTGCTCGCCGTACACCGAGGCCAAAGCAACCGGGTTGTAAATAAGCGCCACCGCACCGGAGGCCAGCACCGACACACCGGCCAAACCAGGCAACCGGGACAACTGCGGCCCAAGGTTCTTAACCACCACCTCTCGGTTACCCAAGACCTCATCGACATGCATCGCCAAACGTTGGCCAGCGCTTCGCAGCACCACGACAGAGAAGGTTTTGGTTTGCGCCTCGTGGCTTTGCGAGGACACCTGCAACAACGCACCCGACCAGAAGAAGGGGACCAACTGGCCGCCAACTTCAAATCCATCACGCTGGTAGGCTTCTTCCAAAACTTTGGCTGGCGTGCGCAAAACCGTCTCCACCAAATTGGAAGGGACCGCTATGGTGAAATCACCCATGCGCAACATGACGACCTGCGTAACCGCCGTCGTCAGCGGCATGATCAGCTTGAACGTCGTTCCTTTGCCTGGAACAGTGCTGGTTTCGATCCGTCCGCCTAAAGCATTCACTTCAGAGCGCACCACGTCCATACCGATACCCCGACCAGCGAGTTCGGTGACCTGGTCCGCCGTCGAAAATCCGGGCGTAAAAATCAGATTGGCTGCGTCGCCCTCGGACAACACATCGTCTTCTTGGATCACGCCATTGGCAATGGCGCGGGCCCGGATTTTGTCTAGGTGCAGTCCGCCGCCGTCATCAATAAACGAGACAGAAATGTCATTACTCTCTTGGTCGACCTTAATCGTGATGGTTCCTGCAGCGGGCTTGTCCGCACTGACACGGTCTGCGGTGCTTTCGATGCCGTGGGCCACCGCGTTACGCAGCATGTGCTCAAACGCTGGCGCCATACGCTCCATCACACCCCGGTCCATCTCAATGGAGCCTCCAACAATGTCGAGCTTCACCTGTTTACCCGCGTCTTTGGCAGCTTGGCGTACCACTGCATAGAGCCGGTCTGAAACACCCTCAAACTCCATCATGCGGGTGCGCAGCAGATCACGCTGCAACTCTCGGGCTTGGCGCCCCTGCGCAATCAAATCATCCTCAGCGCCCTCGACGGAGCGCTGCAAACTGCGCTGCACGGTGGCGACGTCGTGGACCGACTCGGCCATCATGCGGGTCAACTCTTGCACACGGGTAAACCGGTCGAACTCCAACGGGTCAAACGCCTGCGCAGAATCTTTGGTTTGCGCCAAACGCGATTGCATTTGCGACTCCGACTGCAACTCAACATCGCGCAACTGATGGCGAAGGCGTTCCAAGTTTCCGCCCAATTCACCCAACGATGCGCGCAACTGGGTCAAGCGGGAATCGATACGGGCGCGTGAAATCATCACCTCACCGGCCTGGTTAACCAAACGATCCAATAGCTGCGAACGCACACGCACCGACTGGTTGGCAACCGGACGGGGTGCGGCCAGAACCGCGCCGCGCGGCATAGT
>JBBRNS010000062.1:0-18357 GCA_038230175.1 Burkholderiales bacterium | reverse complement strand
GTGATCGGCGTGGGCGGTGGCGGCGGCAACGCGGTTGAGCACATGATCAGCACCGCGGTGGGTGGTGTCGAATTCATTTGCGCCAACACCGACGCACAGGCGCTGAGCCGCAGTTCGGCCCACAAGACCATCCAACTCGGTGGCAGTGGCCTGGGCGCGGGCAGCAAACCTGACAAAGGCCGTGAAGCCGCCGAGGTGGCTGAGGCCGACATCCGCGCTGCGATCGAAGGCGCACACATGCTGTTCATCACTGCGGGCATGGGCGGTGGCACCGGCACCGGCGCGGCCCCCGTCATTGCACGGATTGCCAAAGAGATGGGCATTTTGACCGTGGGCGTGGTCACCAAGCCGTTCGACTTTGAAGGCGGTCGCCGCATGAGCAATGCCGACGCCGGCTTGTCTGAGCTGGAGTCCAACGTGGATTCATTGATCGTGGTGCTCAACGAAAAGCTGCTTGAAGTGCTGGGCGACGAAATCTCACAAGACCAGGCCTTTGCCCATGCCAACGACGTGTTGAAAAATGCGGTGGGCGGTATTGCCGAAATCATCAACGTGCCCGGCCATGTGAACGTCGACTTTGAAGACGTGCGCACCGTCATGGGTGAGCCTGGCAAAGCCATGATGGGTACTGCGCTTGCCAGCGGCCCAGATCGTGCACGCATCGCGGCCGAGCAGGCGGTTGCCTGCCCGCTGCTGGAGGGCATCGACCTCTCTGGTGCCAAGGGTGTGCTGGTGCTGATCACGGCAGCCAAAGGCTCTTTGAAATTGAGCGAGTCCAAGCTGGCCATGAACACCATCCGTGCCTACGCGTCGCCCGATGCGCATGTGATCTACGGCACTGCGTATGACGACGAGTTGGGTGACAACATCCGGGTCACGGTGGTCGCCACCGGCCTGTCGCGCCAAGCCATGCGCCGCACAGCGCCCCCGCTGCAGGTGCTGCGCACCGGCACGGACAATGTGCCTTTCCATGTGCCAACACTGAGCGCAGCGGTGTCGCAGCCGGCATCGTTGAGCGGTGGTTCGGTGGGCATCAGCCAGCCCGATTACGGCAGCATGGGTACCCCCGCCGTTTGGCGTGGTCGCACTTCAGCGGCCGCCAAGGTGGACGCATTGTCAAGCGGTGGTATGGACGATTACGAGATCCCCGCCTTCTTGCGCAAGCAAGCGGATTAAAATTCGCCCGTGCTGAAACAACGAACGCTTAAATCTCTGACCCAAGCCATTGGCGTCGGGCTTCACAGTGGGCAGCGGGTAGAAATTACCCTACGCCCCGCGCCGCCTGACAGTGGCATTGTGTTTAGGCGAGTGGACTTGCCCGAGCCGGTGGACATTGCGGTCTCGGCCACGGCCGTTACCGACACCCGCTTGGCCTCCACCCTGTCGGTGGGTGATGCCAAGGTCAATACGGTAGAGCACCTGATGTCGGCCTGCGCTGGGCTGGGCATCGACAACCTGCAGGTGGACATTACCGCCGAAGAGGTGCCCATTTTGGACGGCTCGGCGGCCTCGTTTGTGTTTTTGCTGCAATCTGCCGGTATTGAACTGCAAAACGCCCCGCGGCGCTTTATTCGTCTGCTCAAACCGGTTGAGGTGCGTGAGGGCAGCGGTCCCACCGAAAAGTGGGCCCGCCTAGAGCCCTACCACGGCTTTAAGCTGCGCTTTGAGATTGACTTCAAACACCCCGCGGTCGATTCAACCGGCCAGTGTGTTGAATTTGATATGGGCAGCGGCACCTACTGCAAAGACATCGCCCGGGCCCGCACCTTTGGCTTCACCAAAGACGTGGAGATGATGCGTGCCAACGGCCTGGCCATGGGCGGCGGGCTGGACAACGCCATCGTCATGGACGACTACAAAGTGCTCAATGCCGATGGACTGCGCTATGACGACGAATTCGTCAAACACAAAATCCTCGACGCCATGGGCGACCTGTATGTGGTGGGCAAGCCTTTGCTGGCCAGCTACAGCGCATTTCGCTCGGGCCATGCGCTGAACAACAAGCTATTGCGCGAACTGTTGGTGCGCGAGGACGCCTGGGACATCGTCACCTTCGACGACGAGAAGCAAGCCCCCCAAGGCTTTGCACAACTGGCGCGCGCCTGGTAGACCGGCGCGGGCACACACCCTATGTTCCTCGTGGTGCGTGGTTTGGTTTTTGTGGTGCTGATTGGGGTGGCGATTTCTTTGCTGCTGTACGTCATCACCGGCCAACCGCGTTACAAACTGCACGCCTTGCGGGTGCTGAAGTGGACCGTGTTCGCGGCATTGGTATTTTTTGGCGGACTCATTGTGCAGCGGCTGATGTAGTGTGTGGCGCGTTCGCGCAGCCATTGCCCGGCGCCCCTACCGGCTGCGGCCCGCCTTGTAGTTCCCACCCAACTTGCTATCCGTGCGACCGCCCAAGCCGCTGGCCTTTGCCATGCGGGCCATGGCGGTGCCGGCATGGGCGTGGGTAATGGCCATGCCCAGCGCGTCGGCCGCGTCGGGGCCGGGTAGGCTGGGCAGGCTCAGCAGGCGCTGCACCATGGACTGCACCTGCGTCTTGTCGGCGCGGCCATAACCTACCACCGCTTGCTTCATTTGCAGCGCGGTGTATTCGGCCACCATCAGGTCTTTGGACACCAGCGCCGTCACGCAGGCGCCACGCGCCTGCCCCAGTAACAGCGTGGATTGGGGGTTGACGTTGACAAACACAATCTCGACACAGGCGCAGTCGGGGGTGTAGCGCTGCACCACCTCGCCAATCCCATCAAACAGCACTTTCAGGCGTGCGGGCAGGGCGCTGGTGTCCAGGTGTTGGGTGCTGATGGTGCCGCTGGCCACGTAGCGCAGCGCAGCGCCCTCCACATCCACCACGCCAAAGCCGGTGGTGCGTAGCCCAGGATCAATACCCAGTATTCGCATGCTATTGTTTTAGTAGCTGCTTGCGCAATGAATACGAGGGCTAGAGGCGATTAAATATTGAAATACCAGCGGGCCGAGTGGAAGAAGACGGGCGCTGCAAAACACAGCGCGTCCACCCGGTCCAGCAAGCCACCCGCGCCCGTGGTGGACTGCCCTTGAGCACCCCAATTGGGAATGCCGCGGTCACGCTTGAGGGCCTTCATCACAAAGTGCCCCATGGACCCCGCCATGCAGGCAATAAACGCAAAGGCAAATGCGGTGCCCGGCACCCACGGTGTAATACCGGCGAGCAAGGCCCCTACCAGGCTGCCTACCGCAATGCCAATCCACCAACTGCTCCAGTTAAAACTCTGGCTGATGGCTGGCGCTACGGGTGGGCGATTGAGCTTGCGCGACACAAAGTGCTGCGTCACCATACAAATTTGCACCACCAGCACCAAGAAGAACACCAAAAACGCGTTTTGGTTGTCGTAACCGGGAAACTGCAGCATCAGCAGGGCGGGCACATGGCTCATGCCGTAGATACACACCATGATGCCCCACTGCAGTTTGGCGTTGCGCTCGAGAAAGCGCAGCGGGTCATTGGCCAGCGCACTGGCCAGTGGCAGGGCCAAGAAAACGTAGACCGGGATAAACACCGCAAACATGTCAAAGTGGCCACTGCCCACCAGCCAGTACTGGGCCGGTAGCACCGCAAAAAAAGCCAGTACCAGGCTGCGGTGGTCCCCCAGCCGGGTGGGTGAGAGGGTCAAAAACTCGCGCAGCGAGAAAAAAGACACCAAGCCAAACACCGTGAGTGCGACCCAGTCGCCCGTGACCCACGCCACCCAAAACACAAACACCATCAGCCAGCTGGAGCGCAGCATGCCGTCTACGCTTTTGAGCTCTTGGCGCACCGCCTCGCCGTGGGCGTCGTCCCCATACTCACGCACCGACATCAAAAACGTGGTGATGCTGGACAGCAGCAACAGGCCAAACACCAAGACGAACAGAGCCCCAATTTGCTGGGTGGCGGTCAGGTTCTTCAAATAAAAATACATAAATCGCCCTTTATACGTCGCGCAGCGCCACCACGGCCGCGCGGGCGCGGTCCAGGAAGTTGCGCCGTTCTTCGCCGTCTTTCAGGGTTATAGGTGCGCCGAAGGTGACCGAACACAACACGGGCACCGGCACCACTTCGCCCTTGGGCAGCACGTGTTGCACGTTGTTGATCCAGGCGGGTACCAGCACCACCTTGGGGTATTTGAGCGTGAGGTTGTACAGTCCCGCTTTGAAAGCCTGGGGCTCACCGGTAAAACCACGCGTGCCCTCGGGGAACAGGATGATGGAGTCGCCGTTTTCCAGCGCCTCAAACAAGGGCTCCAGTGGGTCTTCGTCGGCGGTGCGGTCGCGTGAGACATAGATCACGTTGAACACTGCGGTGGTCAGCCACTTTTTAAAAGGCGACTTGGTCCAGTAGTCTTTGGCGGCAATGGCGCGGGTCACTGCGCGCAGCTCTTTGGGCAAGGCGGCCCATATCATCACCAGGTCAGCATGGCTTTGGTGATTGGCAAAATAAATGCGCTGTTCGGCCTTGGGTGGGCAACCGTACCACCGTGCCTGCGACCCGGTGAGTATCCGGATCAAGCCCAACAAAAACAAACTCATCAACTTGGCTAGCATGGCCGCGATGATACAGAGCTATTGGCCGCTTCTATGCGCCTGATGCAGATGCTGGTGCATGTGGACTTGGGGCCGCGGGTTGGCGCTGGATGCGAGGGCTGGGTGCTCTGCTGCACTCATGTCCCCCGCCCGCTGTGCGGGCTCCTCCTTTACTTCGCTCCGCAGAACACCCAGCCCCCGCATCCGATGGAATGGTGCACGAGGGATCTCTGTTTTGAACTGAAAGTCGATTTACCTTTTCCATGCCCATCCCCCTACATTTGGCCAAGTTTGTCTGGCTTCGCTGCTACATGTTCTAGACCTTTCGAATTCGGCCTTCGATATCTTCGCGGCAGAGTAAGCGTCGCTTGTGATGACAACCAAATAAAAGCCAAAGCCTCTGCGAATGGTAGTTGGTGTAGCGCCTTTCGGGCTAACGACAAAAATTCTGTTTGTCGGTGAGTTTATGTATGCAGAAAAGCAATGACCTGACTTAAAAACACGGCTCTTGTCTTCGCCCTCCCAATGCGCTGAAAAATCTGTAGCGACCTCATATGTGGGGCCTCCAAGCTGAACGGTTCCGACAATGCCTTGCTCTGGGTTGTCGGGGGGGAATGGGGGGCAGTAACTATCGCCAGCACATTCAGAATCCCCGCGAGAAAAGTCGGCCTTTCCATCGACAGTAACCATCACAATTTCTTCCGGCATCCGAACTTGATACCTTGTGAGACCAAACAACTTAGCCAGCAAACCATTGTCAACGTCCCAAGACCAGCTTCCCCAGTACCTCACTTCAGGCTTGAATGTCGAGTAGTCAATCCGCATTTCCTTTAGGTTGGAATAGATGTTCGGATAGCTATATCGAACTGCAGCGTTGATGATTTCTTCTTGGTTTACGTATTCCAATCTTTTCCAGGAAAAGCCAGTCAGATTACCTGTTTCGTAAAGTGACAAGATCAGAAGTAACAAGGTTATCAACCGCATCGTGTTATTTTGACAGGCAGGCAAACGTCAACGACTGGAGCAGAAGGCCAAGGGTGTGTGCCAGAGCGAGGTAAAGGAGGAGCCCGCAAAGCGGGCGGGGGACACGAGCGGCGGCATGCGCACTTGGCCGTCTGCGGGTCGCAGCAACCAATGCAAGGTAACAACAAGCTCCGTCAGGGTAGCGCTGCGTCACCCATGCGCGCCACGATGGTGCGGGCACGGCTAGCGAGGTAGGCCGAGTTGGGGCGCTTCTCGAAAATGCGCGGTCCCGGCAGCATGACGGCCAAGCGCGCGGCCTCGTAGCTGCTGAGTTTGGAGGCGGGCTTGCTGAAGTAGTGCTGGGCGGCGGCTTCGGCGCCAAACACGCCTTCACCCCATTCCACACTGTTGAGGTAAATCTCCAAGATGCGGTCTTTGCTCAGCAAATGCTCGAGCAGCAGGGTGAGTACCAACTCTTGACCCTTGCGCACCAGCGTGCGCTCGCCCGACAAAAACAGGTTTTTGGCCAGTTGCTGGGTAATGGTGGAGCCACCCACGACCTTGGGTGCTTTGGGCGGCACCTTGCCCTGGGTCATGCGGGTCTCGGGGCGGCGGGCGGCGCGTAGTTCGGCCTTGGCGTTTTTGTCCCAGGCCTTCTCCAGCGCATCCCAGTCCACCCCGTCGTGGTTGGCAAAACCATCGTCTTCGGAGGCGATAACCGCGCGTTTGAGGTTGTCGGATATTTGGCTGTAGTCCATCCACTGCTGGCGCCATCGCAGGTCCCCTTTTTCGGTGACCAAGCGCCATGCCTCAGACCGCTGGAACGCGGTGGATTGGGGGGCAACCACTGCCATGGCCGCAATGCGCAGCACAAAATACAACTGCAAAAAAACCAAAGCCAGCGCCACCATCAGAGCCCACCGCAACACACCCTTCATGGGGTGACCGAGACGTTGGCTTCTAGGGTCTCTTCGCGGGTGAATTTAAAGCGCGACACCACCAAAATTTGATCGGCTTGGCGCCGCATCGCAGGGGTGAAGTTGCCAAACGGGCTGGCCGCCTTCACGATGGACGCGGCCCGCCGGTCCAGTGCGGTGTTGCCCGAACTCTCCACCACCTCGGTGGACAACACCTCGCCGGTGTGGTTGACGGTGACGATCATGGTCAGCTCGCCGTAGAGCTTTCTGCCAGCCTGCTGGGGAAAGTTCTCGGTGCCTTGGGCTTCGATGGCGTGGCGCAGCGCATCGTAGTAAACCGCGTACACCGCTTCACGGGCGGCGGGGCTGATGTAGCGCTTTTTGGGGCGCGAGTTCTCCAAGTTGATGCGCCGCTCAATTTCGGCCAGGATCTTGACCAATTGGCGGTGTTTTTCCTCGCGCTCAACCTGCTCGGACTGTTTGGCCATCTTGCGCGGGTCGGGCGTGGGCATGGTGGCAAGCTGGTTCTTCACCTCGGCCAGCAGAAGGGTTTGCTGCTCTTGCATGGCCTGCAGGGCGCGGGCCGATTCTTGTTCGGCCGAGTCGCCCACGTCAGTAAAAGCAGAAGGAGGCAGGGGACTGGTAGCGCGGCCTTTGTCGGCATCGCCGCCGCCGGCCAGCGATGTCTGGGCCATCACCGTGGCCTTGTCGGGCTTCTCATTGCTTTTGGCGTTGACCAAAATCACTTCCAGCGGCGTGTCTTCAAACACCCGGTTAAACGATTCGGGGTCGACAAAACGCACCGTTAGCAGCAAGGCGTGCACGGCAATGGATACGCCCAGGGCGATTTGGAGGGTGCTAAAGGACCGTAGGTTCACGGGGCTGGATTATCGCTGGAAGTATCGGGTGTTTCGCTCACGTCCACCGCAATGGCAATCGGGCCTGCGACTTCGTCGTCGTCTTCGGCGGCCTCGTCGCCCGCCTCCATTGCGCCTTCGGCGTCTCCCGCCGCTGGGGCGTCTAGGCGCTCGACCACGGTGCCGTGGATGTCCAGGGTCATCAGGTCCATCTCGCCCAGTTTTACCCGCACCCGCGCGCCACGCGGCAGGTTGTTGGCACCCATGACCGGCAGCACCAAGGGCAGCGTGTCGGCACGCACCATGCCTTCTTTGAAAACGCTGGCCTTCAGCTCGGTGATGCCGTTTTGCTGCAGGTATTTGAGTGTCCAGAAGCGCTCCATGGCGCCTTGGTAACCGTTGTAGGCGCTGTAGGCACCATCGAAGCTGGAGATGATGGAGAACAGTTCTGCGTCTTTGGGCTTAAACGGCGCGGCCAGGGCCGCCGTCTTGCCGTGTTTGACGCAGGCGATGATTTGCCACTGGTTCACCAAGTCGGTATAGCGGCGCAGGGGCGAGGTGCTCCAGGCGTAGCTCTTGACCCCAATGCCCGCATGCGGCATCGCTTTGGTGCCCATGCGCACCTTTACCCCAGGGGCCAAGCTGGCTTGACTGCGGTAAATACCAGGAACCCCCAGCTCGGCCATCCAGTTACCCCAGGTGCTGTTGGCCAAAATCATGGCCTCTGCCACGATCAGGTCCAAGGGCGCGCCGCGCTGGCGGGTGCTGATTTGCACGGTTTCGTGGCCCTGCGGCTCCGCGCCGTCATTGCCGACCAAGCGGAAGTTGTAGTCCGGGCGGTTAAAGGTTTCGGGTTTACCACGCACCACCTCACGCTTGGCTTTCAGGTCTTTGGCCAGGCGGTATAAAAATGATAGCTGCTCGCGCAAGTCTGGCAAGGGCTGGGGCGTGTTTTCATATATCAATGCAGCGTCCGTGAGCCAGGGTTCGGTCACCACCGCATCCAGCTGGTCGTGGCGCAGGTTGTGGGCAATAGGCACGCGCTCGACTTTGGATTCGTGGCCTGTGATCTCCAGCGTGGCCTCGTCCAGCGTCACATACAGCGACAAGGCCGGGCAGTTGCGCCCTTCTTGCAGGGTGTAGCCTTGCACCACCACGTCAGGCAGCATGGTGACCTTGTAGCCTGGCATGTACACCGTGGAGAGGCGGTTGCGCCCCAGTTGGTCGATGGGGCTGCCCGGCAGCACCACCAAGCCTGGCGCCGCAATGTGGATGCCCAGCGTGACCGTGCCACTGCCTAACCCTTGCACCGAGAGCGCGTCGTCAATCTCGGTGGTTTGCGAGTCGTCAATGGAGTACGCCTGCACCGGGGCCAGCGGTAGTTCGTCGGTGATGGCGGGGGGCGTGATCGCAGGAAAACCGACACCTTTGGGGAAATTCTCCAGCAAAAAGCGTTTCCAGTGGAACAGGTAGGGCGAAGCAATGGCGCCCGACTTTTGCAGCAGTTCCAGTGGCGCGGTGTTGGTCGCACGTGCGGCTTCGACCACGGCCTTGTATTCAGGCGCGTTTTTGTCCGGTTTGAACAATATTTTGTAAAGCTGCTCTTTGATCGGCTCTGCACACACGCCTGCGCCCAGGTCGGTAGCCCACTGGGTAATTTGCGCGGCAATCAGCTTCTTCTTCTCGATCGCGGCCAGGGCCAGGGCAATCACATCGGCCGAGGCTTTGCGAAAACGCCCTTTGCCCGCGCGGCGGAAGTAATGCGGCGACTCAAACAACCTGAACAACATGGCAGCTTGCTCCCCCAGTGGGGCGCTGGCGCTGAAGTAGTCGCGCGCCAGGTCCGCAAAGCCAAACTCTTCTTCGGGCGCGAACTCCCACGCCAGCTCCAGCTCAATGGCTTGGCTGGCAGCCTGCGCTTGGGCGATGAACTCGGCCGGCGAGGGCTTCTCGAAATGGATCAGCATGGCGGCGGTTTTCACCTTGACCCGCTTGCCGCTGTCCAATTCCACCTGTGCAGAGGCATCCGCCTGCGACAGCACCCGACCGGCCATGAATTTTCCGGCTTCTTCAAACAATAAATACATAGTGCGGGATTGTCACATGCAACGGCTGGGAGGCTGGGTGGGTGAAATCGCTCGTGTCCCCCGGCCTTCGGCCTCCTCCTTGACCTCGCCATTTCCCTTGCCCAGCCTCCCGGCTTTACGCCTACATAACGCGGAGTATTTAGCCCAGATCCACAAAAGCCAGCACTGACTCCACGTGTTCCTCACAATTCCCGAGTGCGTGGTCGCCGCCCTCCAGAAGGGTGATGGCTGAACCGGCGTAGCGCGCTTGCATTTCATGCCAGTCCAGCACTTCATCACCCTTGGCGATGAGGGCGTAGTAGCGCTCCAGGTGGGTGGGCTGCGTTACCGCCAGTGCGCGCAGTTCATCGACATATTCGGGACGGAAGAAGAATTTTTCATCCGGGTCGTTCCAACTAGTTTGCTCACCGATGTATTTTTCAAGGTCCCGTGCCGGATAGACCGCCGGGTTGAGTAGCACCGCTTTGCAGTTCGACTGCTCAGCCACCGCCGTGGCATAAAAACCGCCCAGCGACGAGCCCACTACCGCCATGCGGTCTTTGGGCCAGTCTTGAATACCCTGCATGACCTGGGCCATAGCCGCTGCGGGGGAGGGCGGCAGTTGCGGGCACCACCACACCGCAACCGGGTGGTGCTTCGCCACCGCCGCGGCCATCCGGCGCGCCTTGGTGGACTGGGGTGAGGAGCGAAAGCCGTGTAGGTAGAGCAGGTGGGTGGTGGTCATGGTGCCAATGGTAGGGGTTTGGCGTGTTGGGCCGAAGGTGTCCCATATTTGTGGGGGCCGAATTCTCCGCAGGGCAGGCACTTGGCGATATGCTCTGCGCATAGCCATGGCGGGGGTTGATCCCAGAACCCGGTGGCACGGAGACAGCATTTCATGTGGCGCGTTTTGATAGTGGAAGACAACCTGCCCATGCGCGGGTTTTTTGTGGCCAGTGTGCAAAGGTCAGACCAACTCACGCTCGCGGCTGATCTGGGCACCGTTGCAGAGGCCTGTGCCTGGCTGGACAAGCCCGGTAATGCAGTGGACGTGCTGCTGACCGATTTGGGCCTGCCCGACGGCAGCGGGCTGGACGTGATCCGCTACGCGCGCAAACGCCACCCCGAGTGCGAGCCGCTGGTGATTTCCATGTTTGGTGATGAGGACAATGTGTTGGCCAGCATCGAGGCCGGTGCCCTGGGCTATATCCACAAAGACGCGGCCCCAGACGATATCGCCCACACCATTTTGGAGATGAAAGCCGGTGCTTCGCCTATCTCGCCCATGATCGCGCGCCGGGTGCTCTCTAAATACCTTGCTATGCAGTCAAAACGGGCTGTAGCCCCCGAACAGATTGCGCAAGCAGCTATCGAAACAGTAGCGGATGCCGCCGACAAAGAGTTGCTGACCAAGCGCGAGCATGAGGTGCTTGAGCTGATTGCGCGCGGCTTTTCGTACGCCGAAATCGCCCGCTTGAAAACACTGAGCGTGCACACAGTGCAAACCCATATCAAGGGCCTGTACGCCAAGCTGGCGGTGCACTCCAAAAGCGAGGCTGTTTTTGAGGCGACGCGCATGGGGCTGTTGCAGTCACCCCGGGCATCGGCGCCGCGCACATGAGTGTGATGGCGGTGGGAGGACGTCTGCGCACCCTGGCGCTATGGTGCGTCTGGTGTTGCCTGTCGCTGTATGGGCTTGCCCATGCGGACGTTTTGGCGTTTCGCTCCGCCCAAGCGGTCGTGACGGTGGATGGAATCACGACCCACCAGGATGTGCAGCTGCCCTACCACTGGGACCGGATGAACCAGGGTCGGGCTGGGGACGCGACATTCACCATCCCCGTCACGTTACCAAACCCTCCCACTGGCTCGTACGGTGTGTATTTTCAGCGCATCGGTAGCACGGCGGAAATTTGGCTCAATGGCAGCGTATTGGCCCGCTTGGGGGACCCGTCGCAAGCCAACCGCGATGACTATGCCAAGGGGCCGCAGTACGTCACGATTCCTGAGCGGCTGCTGGGCCAAGTGAACGTCATCCGTATCCATATCCGCGCGGATGGCGGGCGCTACGCGGGCTTGTCGGTGTTGGAGGTGGGGCCTGAGTCTGAGGTTCGCCCGCGTTATGCATCGGCCTACCAGTGGCGGGTGGTGGCATCGGCGGCGGTGGCGATTTTTAGCCTGATGGTCGGCGTGGGGGCCCTCACGCTGTGGTTTACCCAGGTAGACCCCAGCAAGCCGGTGATGTTCCGCCGCGATGGCCTTTACCTGGCTGCCGGCTTGGGGGAGTTGTGTTGGGCCGTTCGGGTGGGCGATGCGGCCTTGACCCAGCCACCCATTGCTTGGCCTTGGTGGGGGGGGGCTGATCACCGTTGCACTTGCGGGCTGGATTTGTTGCATGGCCTTGTTTTGCCACCGGGTGGCCGGCTGGCACCTGCACCGCTCCATGGTTTGGATGCGCGCGGTCTTGGGCGCCTTGTTTGGCGGGGCGTTTGTGGCCTCGGCGTTGTCATTTGCATGGCAGCAACCGATTTATCTGACCATTTGGCTGGCTATCGCAAACGTTTTGTTTATTGCCTATGCCCTGTTCTATTTTCAAGCCGCGTGGCGGCGGTCGGATCGCACGTGGTTGGCATTGTCCTTTGCCGGGATACTCAATGTGCTGGCGGGGGTGCACGACTGGGTTGCCATTCGCATCAGTGCCGACTACGACGGCGCCAACTGGATTCGCTATTCGTCAGTGCTGTTTGCCATGGTGCTGTGGTACGTGGTCCTGGCGCGGTTTCGCGCAGCCAGTGCCCAGTCGCGCGAGTTGATGACCACCTTGGCCAGCCGCGTGGCGCAAAGAGAGGCGGAATTGAAGGCGAGTTATGGGCAGCTCGAAGCCCTGGCGCGCGCGCAAGAGCGCACCGACGAGCGCACCCGAATCCTGCGTGACATGCACGACGGCGTGGGCTCACACATTAGTTCCGCCATTCGACAGTTGCAAACCGGTTTGGACGCGAGTAAGCCGACCTGCCAAGCCGAGGTGCTGCTGACCCTGCGCGACGCCATGGACCAACTCAAGCTGTCCATCGATTCCATCCATTTGCCCCCGGGCGATGTGAACGCCTTGTTGGCCAACCTGCGCTACCGCCTTGAACCACGGTTTAACACCATGGGGATCGAGCTGCAGTGGGATGTAGACCTGTTGCCGGTCTTGCCCCGCCTGGATGTCAATGGCATGCGCCAACTCCAGTTCATGCTGTTTGAGGCCTTGTCCAATGTGTTGCAACACGCCCAGGCCAAAGTCCTGCGCATGGCCGCGCACGTGGCGCCGGACGGCGGGGTGGTGGTTCAGGTCGTGGACGACGGCCTGGGGTTTGATGCCCTTCGCCCCCCGCGCAAAGGCTTGTTGTCCATGCACGAGCGTGCCAGCGCCATTGGCGCGCAGCTGGACATTCGCAGCCAGCCCGGCTGCACTACAGTCCAAATCAGTCTGGCGCCGTAAGCACCGATAATGGCGGCCAATTATGGCAACCGTTTTTACCAGACCCTCCCTGTGGCGCCGCGTGGTGCCGTGGTTTCATGGCTTTGATGGCCCGCTGGCATTTGCGGTGTTTCTGCTGGCCTGCGCTGGGCTATTAACGATGTACTCGTCGGGTTTTGACCATGGCACCCGTTTTCAGGACCATGGGCGCAATATGCTGATCGCGGGCGCCATTATGTTTGTGGTGGCGCAGGTGCCGCCCCAGCGCCTTATGGCGCTGGCGGTGCCGCTGTATGTGCTTGGCGTGAGTTTGCTGATCGCCGTTGCCGTGTTTGGCGTTACCAAAAAAGGCGCCAAGCGCTGGATCAACCTGGGCGTGATCATCCAGCCCAGCGAGATTCTCAAAATCGCCATGCCGCTGATGCTGGCATGGTGGTTTCAAAAGCGCGAGGGCCAACTGCGCCCCCTAGATTTTGCCGCTGCGGGCCTGCTCCTGCTGGTTCCCGTTGGGCTGATCATGAAGCAGCCAGACCTGGGCACCTCATTGTTGGTTTTGGCGGCTGGTATGTCGGTGATATTTTTTGCCGGTATGAGCTGGAAGTTGGTTGTCCCTCCGGTCGTGCTTGGTGCCATCGGCATTGCCTTGGTGGTGATTTTCGAGCCGTCGCTGTGTGCCGACGGTGTGCGCTGGCCGGTGTTGCATGACTACCAGCAGCAGCGTATTTGCACCCTGCTAGACCCCACACGGGACCCGCTGGGCAAGGGCTTTCACATTATTCAGGGCATGATCGCCATAGGGTCGGGCGGGGTGCCTGGCGTGGGCTTTATGAAGGGCACCCAGACCCACTTGGAGTTTATCCCGGAGCGCACCACCGACTTTGTGTTTGCAGCTTTCGCCGAAGAGTTCGGCCTGATCGGCACGCTGAGTCTGATCGTGGCGTTCATCTTTTTGATCTTTCGGGGCCTAATCATTGCGCTGGACGCGCCCACCCTGTTTTCGCGCTTGCTGGCGGGCAGCGTGACCATGATCTTTTTCACCTATGCCTTCGTCAATATGGGCATGGTCAGCGGTATCTTGCCGGTGGTGGGTGTTCCGCTGCCGTTTATCAGTTACGGGGGTACAGCCATGGTGACTTTGGGGTTGGCTCTGGGCATATTGATGTCCATCTCCAACGCCAAGCGCTTGGTGCAAAGCTAGGTTGGGTCGTTCAGCCTAGAATGGCTGAATGATTGCACGCGAACCCACCCTTGAACGCCTGGGCATTGCTCAGGGCCTCTTGTTAACCCCCTTTGGTTTGGACGAATCGCACCTGACACGTGCCTTGGCTGAGATCAAGGCGCATAAGGTAGATGAAGCCGATCTGTACTTCCAGTACACCCGTTCAGAAGGCTGGAGCTTGGAAGAGGGCATCGTGAAAACCGGCTCCTTCAGCATCGACCAAGGCGTCGGTGTACGCGCCGTCAGCGGCGAGAAGACCGCTTTTGCGTATTCGGACGACATCTCGGAAGCCTCGCTATTGGATGCGGCCCGTACCGTGCGTTCCATTGCCGGCTCTACGCAAGCAGGCCGTGCGCGAGTAGCTACTAAAAAGATAGCAAAAGCGCGCTCTTTGTACCAAGGGCTAGACCCCATTGCGACGATGGATAGCGCCTCCAAGGTGGCCCTGTTGGGCAAGGTCGAGCGGCTTGCCCGCGCCAAAGACCCGCGAGTGGCACAGGTCATGGCAGGCCTGGCCAGTGAATACGACGTGGTGCTGATCGCCCGCGCAGACGGAACCTTGGCGGCCGACGTGCGCCCGCTGGTGCGCCTGTCGGTGACCGTGATTGCCGAGCAAAAAGGCCGGCGCGAAGTCGGCTCGGCTGGCGGTGGCGGCCGTTTTGGCCTGGCCTATTTTGACGACGCACAACTTGAGAAATACGTAGACGAGGCGGTGCATGCCGCCCTAACCAACCTGGAGGCGCGCCCTGCGCCTGCTGGTGAAATGACGGTCGTTTTAGGCCCCGGTTGGCCCGGTATTTTGCTGCACGAGGCCATTGGTCATGGGCTCGAAGGCGACTTCAACCGCAAGGGCTCCAGCGCGTTCAGTGGCCGCGTGGGCCAGCGGGTTGCCGCCAAGGGCGTCACCGTGCTGGACGATGGCACCATTGCCGACCGGCGTGGCTCTTTGAACGTGGACGACGAAGGCAATACCAGCCAACGCAATGTTCTGATCGAAGACGGCATATTGAAGGGCTACATCCAAGACAGCATGAACGCCCGACTCATGGGTGTGGCCCCCACCGGCAACGGTCGGCGTGAGAGTTACGCCCATATCCCGATGCCGCGCATGACCAACACCTACATGCTCGGTGGCGACAAGGATCCGCAAGAAATCGTCAAAAGCATCAAAAAGGGCCTGTATGCCACCAACTTTGGTGGTGGCCAGGTGGACATTACCTCCGGCAAATTTGTGTTTTCGGCCAGTGAAGCCTACTGGGTGGAGAACGGCAAGGTGCTGTACCCGGTCAAAGGCGCTACCTTGGTCGGCAGCGGCCCGGAGTGCTTGAAGCGGGTTTCCATGATTGGCAACGACATGAAGCTCGATAGCGGTGTGGGCACCTGTGGTAAAGAGGGGCAGAGTGTGCCGGTTGGCGTCGGGCAGCCTACTTTGCGCATTGATGGGTTAACAGTAGGCGGCACCGCCTGAGTTCGCCCGAACGGGACGCAGCGCGCCAGCGGGCACTATGAGCCGCCCACCAGACCCGTTAATGGATACACGGCCTGCATCCGGGTCGTCCCGCGCCCACTCCGGCGTGACCGGCGCGTCGCTGGGGTCTAGCCATTTCCAGTCTTTTGACCAGTTCAGCGAATTTTTACGCGGCGCGGTCGCGGACGAAGAATCGCTGCAAATGGGAGAAAACCTACAGGCCTTGGCTGTGAAGGTTGAAGCAACCATGGCGCTCTTGGCCTGCGAAGGCGCCACGGCTACGCATGCGGCGGCGCAGGCACTGATGCAGGTTGTCGATGCCCTGCGGGCACACCGCGCAATGGTTTTGTCGCTGGGGGATGACTGGCATCGTTTTTATGAATTTGATGTCCATTTTGTAGCGCTTAACCAGTTTCGGGTGTTGGTCGGCGGGTGGGCCAAGGAGGCCCTAAACCCAGAGCACAAGCTTCCGGCGCCATCGGATTTTGATGTCGCCGCCTGGCGCCTGCTAGGGGCTGGCGCGATGCTCTTGGATGTGTACGAGCAGTCCCAGGTAGTAGTCAAGCAGGCAGCGCAAGAGACGGACGCAGCGGCTACCGCCCCGTTGGCTGCAGCCCCATGGTGGGGGTTTGTGCGGCGGTGGTGGGGCGGGCGCACTGACGGCGCACACGAGCGGCGCCAATCGACAAGGCGTGGCAGGCGCGGCTCTGACCGGTGATCTATGCTACAGTCCGGCGCATGCATTTCGGCCGTTTGTTCTTTAGCTACTTTTGGTTCTCCAGCGCCTTTGGCGGTAGAGAGATCTGAACGTACCTGAAACCCAGACGTCCTGAATCCTCCGAAACCGCCCACCACAGGGCGGTTTTTTTTTGCCAAATTTGCCAATTTTTGAACACAGGAGCCACACCATGACCGCCATCGCATCAGCCAGCTCGGACGCCTGGTACCCGCACGCCCCCCAACAAACGGACCGAACCAGCCAGACCGACGACGAACGCATCAAGGACATTACGGTGTTGCCTCCACCCGAGCATCTGATCCGCTTTTTCCCGATCCAAGGCACTGCCGTGGAGACACTGATCTCGCAAACCCGGCGCAATGTGCACAACATCATGGCCGGCAAAGACGACCGCTTGCTGGTGGTCATCGGGCCCTGTTCGATCCACGATCCTGCCGCGGCGCTGGAGTATGGCCGCCGCCTCAAAGAGCAGCGTGTTCGTTATGCCGACACGCTGGAAATTGTCATGCGGGTGTATTTTGAAAAACCCCGCACCACCGTGGGCTGGAAGGGCCTGATCAACGACCCCTATCTCGACGAGAGTTTTCGCATTGACGAAGGCCTGCGCATTGCTCGCCAGTTGCTGATTGAGATCAACCGCCTTGGGCTGCCTGCCGGTTCTGAGTTTTTGGATGTGATCTCGCCCCAGTATTTGGGCGACCTGATCGCCTGGGGCGCCATTGGTGCCCGCACCACTGAGAGCCAGGTTCACCGCGAGCTGGCCTCCGGCCTGTCGGCGCCGATTGGTTTCAAGAACGGCACCGACGGCAACATCAAGATCGCCACCGACGCCATTCAGGCAGCGGCCGACGGCCACCACTTCTTGTCGGTGCACAAAAACGGCCAGGTGGCCATTGTGCAAACGAAGGGCAATAAGGATTGCCACGTCATTTTGCGCGGAGGTAAGGCGCCCAATTACGACGCCGCTAGTGTGGCGGCGGCCTGCGCGGACTTAATCAAGGCCAAGTTGCCTGCGACGCTGATGGTGGATTGCAGCCACGCCAACAGCAGCAAACAGCATGAAAAGCAGGTCGATGTCGCCCAAGAAGTGGCCAACCAAGTCGCGGGTGGTTCACGCAGCGTGTTTGGCCTGATGGTGGAGAGCCACCTGAACGCCGGCGCTCAAAAGTTCACCCCCGGTAAAGACGATGCCAGCGCACTGGAATACGGCAAAAGCATCACCGACGCCTGCCTGGGTTGGGATGATTCGGTGCGCACGCTGGAGCTTTTGTCGCAGGCGGTGAAGGCCCGCCGCGCCCGCTAAAGGCCTGCTGGCGCTAGCTGCCTTGGCGGCTGGCGTCAATCATGGATTGGGCCCACGACTGGGCTTCTTCCAGCGTATTCACAATGGTGAAAGGCCGCTGGATGCTGTCGTAAATCTTGCGGAAATGCGGCGCCATGATTTTGCTACCCTCGACATCGGGCCCCATGACGAAGGCGGTGGCCACGGGCGTCAAACCGGCGGGTTTGGGCGCTTGCATGGCTGCGGTGTAACTGGCAATGGCTTCGGGGGTAAACAGCGCGCAGCCCACAAAAGTAGCGATGCTGACCCAGGGTGTCGGGTGTTTGAGTTTTGTGAGGTACGCCGCTTGCGCGATGGCAAACCGGTCAAAAAGTTCTTCGTTGAAGGGGCCGGTTGCCGCGTAGTAGAGGATGTCCCCCTCCATGGCAATTTCAATCAGGCCATGGGCCGCAAAGGCCCCTCCCGGAACATCATTCGTGCTGCTTTCGATAGGGCGGTTTGATGCCATGAATATATGCGCCAACGAAGCGCTGAAATAATAGGGCGCATCTTAAGTGATTCAAGCGGCCCTGAGGGGCCACGAGTTCCTGTTCTTTTTTTCGGTGCCCGATGGGCTCCAATGTACCTGAACCATGTCTAATTCTGCAATTTATTCTGAACGCCTCCTACCCGCTGACGCCGCCGACCGGGGGCTCTTGCACAACGAGGTGCATGCCCGCCCGCCAGCGCACATTCCGGTTCCCATTTTGGTGGTGTATGTGGCGGTTTTTAACGACGGGGTTACAGGTGCCCAAGAGTTTGCCCATCTGCAGCTACTCCCCGGCCAGGGTAC
>JBBRNS010000061.1:0-18508 GCA_038230175.1 Burkholderiales bacterium | reverse complement strand
GCGGCGGGAAATTTTTTGGGTAATGACCCGGGTTTTGCCCGCTCCCGCGCCCGCCAGCACTATGCAGTGGCAATGCATGTAATTTACAGCTTCTTGTTGGGCCAGGTACAGGCCGTGGGAGGGGGGGGCAGACATGGGGGATTGGCAGCAAGAGGCCCGGTGGGCAGAGAAACGTCAAAAGACAGCGCGCCATCTTAACGGCTCTGGCGTACGGAGGCGTCCGAGAGCCCCCCAAACCCCGCTTTCGGAGCGAAAACCTCGTGACAATAGTGCGGTGTTACAAATTCTGGTTGTCACTTTCCCCTTTTTCGCGTTGGTGCTGTGTGGCTTTGGCGCCGCGCGGTTTGGGCTGCTGCCATTGGCGGCGATACCGGGCTTGAACGGTTTTGTGCTGTTTTTTGCCCTGCCGTGCATGCTCTACCGCTTTGGCGCCAGCACGCCGATTGCCCAGCTACTGGACCCGGCTGTCGCGCTGAGCTATTTGCTGTGCGCTGCCATCATGGCGGGGGTGCTGGTCACATTCACCCGACGCGGCCGCATTGGCTGGAACGACGCCGCCTTCGGCGCGCTGGTGGGCACATTCCCTAACACCGGCTTTATGGGTGTGCCACTCCTGGTGGCTTTACTGGGGCCCGCCGCTGCCGGGCCAGCAATCGTGACCATCTTGGTGGACATGGTGTTCACCACCTCCTTGTGCATTGCCTTGTCGCGCCTGGGGGATGCGGGTGCCCAGGCTGGCGTAGGTGCCGGGCAGGCCGCGCGCAACGCACTGAAAGGCGTGGCCACCAACCCTATGCCTTGGGCGATTTTGCTAGGGGCGCTGGTGTCCGCCCTGCAGCTTGCGCCGCCCCAGCCGGTCGTGCACACGGTGGGTTTGCTTGCGGATGCGGCGTCACCGGTGGCGCTGTTCACCATCGGCGCGGTGTTGGCGCGCTCCCAGATGCTGGCCGCCAGTGGCCACGCGCACCCGCTGCATTGGCGTGAGTATCTGCCGGTGGTGGTGGCCAAGTTGTTTATGCACCCGCTGTTGGTGCTGGCCGTTGGGAGTGCGGCGATCTATATGGGTGTGCCCTTGGAACGTTTCTCATTGACGGCACTGGTGTTGTTGGCAGCCTTGCCCAGCGCCAGCAATGTGTCGCTGTTGGCCGAGCGTTTTGGCGCTGACAATGGCCGGATCGCACGTATCATCTTGGTGACTACGGGGGCTGCGTTCCTGACGTTCTCAGGTGCAGTGGCGTTGATGACGTAAAACCAAAAAAGGGGCATCCATGGGAAGCAAGCTGTTGCAGCAGTTGTATTGGGGCTGTGAATTTGGTGCCAGTGCGACTGCCCGACGCAAAATTTCGAATGTCAATATCGCGGCGCTGGTGACCACCTTGTCGATTGCGTCCTATGGCGTGGTCTACATTGCCGCCAATAACGCTGGGTTAACCCACGCCGCGTTTGCATCCTTTCCGTTCTGTATTTTGTTTGCGCTTGTCCCGTGGTTGAACCGCAAAGGCCATGTTCACGTGGCCTCATGGTTGGTCGGCTTTGCACTGCCGGGACTGATTTTCTCCATCATGTTCGCCGCCCAAGGCAGCTACCTGGACCTGCACTATTACTTCTTGGCATTTGCTTTAACTCCCAGCATGCTTTTTGGCCTGCCGCAGTGGCGCACGCTGACGTTCTTCTTTTTGCTCAACATGTCGGCGTTTCTGTACGTCGAATACGTGTCGGTTGCACCCGACCCAACGTTGTATGGGATGGATCAGTGGCTGGTCAACGCCATGCGCCTCTCGTATAAGTTGACGACACTGTTTACCGTGTTGTTTGCGCTCATGTTGGCCGAGTACAGCGCCGCGACAAACGAGTCTCGGCTAGAGACACTCAGCAACACCGACCGACTTACCGGCATTGCCAACCGCCTGCATCTGGATACCGTACTGGAGCAGGAGTTTGCGCGCGGTGAACGCCAGAACAGCCCCTTTTCCATTATTTTGCTGGACATCGACAAATTCAAAAGTGTCAATGACACCTACGGGCATCCCGTAGGTGATACGGTATTGGTGGAGGTGAGTAAGGTGCTTAAAAACCACATACGGCCCTACGACCTCGTGGGGCGCTGGGGGGGCGAAGAGTTCTTGGTGGTTTGCAGCGCTACAGCGGCCGAGGCGGCCTTAACCGTGGCTGAAAAATTACGAAGGGCCTTGGCCGCCCACCCGATTGCGGTGGCCGGCCCGCGAACGGCCAGTTTTGGGGTTGCCACTTACCGCGCGGGGGACGCCATTGTCGACATGGTAAGCCGCGCCGACGAAGCCTTGTACCGGGCTAAAGAGGCGGGAAGAAATCGCATTGAAATGGGCCTCTAGCCCTCGCCGATATTGCGCAGGCAGCTATGAATTGTGTAGCATCTGGTTGGCCTAACCTCAGTCTGCCCAGAGCGCTCAAATGGCCAAAGGGTCTACATCCACCGCCCAGCGAATCACCCCCTTGCACGCCGGGTCCTTCCGCGTGGCCTGCAGCACGCTGTGCCAGCCGCTTAAAAACCGCTGCAGCGCAGCGCGCGAAGGGCTCTCCACCAGCATCTGCGCCCGCTCAATATTGGCCACCCGCTGAATGGTCATCGGCACCGCCGGGTACAGGGTCACTTCGGCCAGCACCTCCGCCCAACCTTCCCACTGAGTCATCTCGGCGTGGGCGGCGGCGCTGGCGGCATTTAAAAATGCTTGGGCAGCTTCCTGCGTTTTGGCGTCTACCCGCACCAGTGCCTGGGCACTAAAGGGCGGCAGGCTGGCCTGCTCGCGCTCCTTGAGCTGCTGCGCGGCAAAGCTGGGGTAGTCGTGGCGTTTCAGGGCGGCATACAGTGGGTGGGCGGGCTGAAAGGTTTGCACCCACATCTCGCTAACCAGACCTAGGGCCGCATCGCGCCCGGCCCGGCCGGTGGCCTGCATCAGCAGGCTAAAAAGCCGCTCGGGTGCGCGGAAATCACTGGAGAACAGCGCCCCGTCCGGGTTGACCGCAGCCACCAAGGTGATATGCCGAAAATCATGCCCCTTGGCAATCATCTGGGTGCCCACCAGCACATCCACATCGCCTGCGTGCACGGCGGCCAGTTGGCTTTGCAGCTCGCCTTTGAGGCGGGTTGTGTCAGCGTCAATACGCGCCACCCGCACCGGTTCGCCTTCAGGAAAGGCATCGCTAACCGAGTTGGGGCGGCGCACGTCGGCCAGCAGCTCGGCCAAGTGTTCTTCCAGCCGCTCGGTACCGCGCCCCAGTGGCGCAATGTCGGGGTTGCCACAGGTGGGGCAGGCGCGGGGCACGCGCTCGGTAAAACCACAGTGGTGGCAGCGCAAGGTGCGGTCTATTTTGTGGAACACGCGGAATGCGCTGCAGTGTGGGCATTCGCTCTTCCAGCCGCAATCCGCGCAATGCAGCACCGGGGCATAGCCGCGCCGGTTTAAGAACACCATGCTCTGCTCGCCCCGTGCAACGCGCGCTTTGATCGCGTCGAGCAGCGGGACGGAGAACACCGCATTGCGCGGTTGGTGGTTCATGTCCACCCGGCGCACCAGGGGCAGGCCAGACGGGGTGCCTGCCGCTTCTCGAACTTGCGCTTGGGTCGTTTGTGTAACGGCGGCGCTGTTCATGTGCGCGGCGGTATTGGTGTGGCGCGGTTCAAGTGACGGCCCATTGGCCGCGCTAAGCGTGCCTATTCGGCTGGGCATGTGCAGCCGCAGGTACCGCCCGCCTTGCTCTGCCGGTCGGCTTTGGTGCCAGCTCTCCAGCGACGGCGTGGCCGACCCCAAAATCACCTTGGCGCCTTCGAGCCGACCGCGGTACACCGCCAAATCGCGCGCCGAATAGCGAGCCCCTTCGCTGCTCTTGTAGCTGGGGTCGTGTTCTTCGTCCACCACAATCAGACGCAGGCACGGCAGGCTGGCAAACACCGCCATGCGGGTACCCAGCACGATGCGCGCCACGCCGCTGTGGGCTGCCAGCCAGCTGCGCAGGCGCTGCGGGTTGGTCATGCCGCTGTGGATGGAGACTACTGCCGCTTCGCCATAAAGCGGCGCAAATCGCTCTCGGAAGCGGGCTTCTAGCTGGGGCGTAAGGTTGATCTCCGGCACCATC
This sequence comes from Burkholderiales bacterium, assembly GCA_038230175.1. GTDB lineage: Bacteria > Pseudomonadota > Gammaproteobacteria > Burkholderiales > Burkholderiaceae_C > Allorhodoferax. The sequence goes on along the minus strand of JBBRNS010000061.1, from coordinate 14,395 downwards.
ACCAAGGCCTGTGCTGCCGGGTCGGCATGCAGTGCAGTTTGCACCGCGTGCAAGAAAACTTCAGTCTTGCCACTGCCAGTGGCGCCAAATAGCAAAAAAGGGCCACTGTTTTGGTCGATTTGGGTGAGTACGCCCGCCTGCTCTGCGCTAAGCGCCGGCGCTTCCCCTTGCGGGAGGCTGGGGGGCTGAGTGCTCTGCGTAGGTAAAGGAGGAGCCCGCAAAGCGGGCGGGGGACACGAAGCAGAGTGCTCAGCCGCCCGGTCTCCTGCAAGGCTGCCGGTGTCCGCGTCCGCGTTGGAGGCGGAGGCAGGCGTTGATTGGGCGAGCACCGCACTGCGCTTCAAGCGGCGTTGTATTTGCAGGGGCGTCAGTTCCCGCAGTTGAGGCGGCAACGCCGCAAGCGCCACCTCACCCAAAGAGCGCTGGTAATACTGGGCTGTAAAGGTGATCAGTTGTTGCCACGCGTCGCTCAACGGCGCGATGCCGTCCAGCGCACCGGCTACCGACTTGATCTTGCCGGGATCAAGCTCTCCCGTTGTTTCAGCGGCGTCGGCCTTCCAAACCACGCCCAAGGTTTCGCGCTTACCTAAGGGCACCCGCACCAGCGTCCCGGGCGCCAAGTCTTGGGCGCTGCGGTAGCTCAGCACCGGCCCCAGCGCGGCGTGGGCCGGGGTGTGAACAAGAATGCTGAGCCAATGGGTCATGGGTGGGCTGCACGCACCAAGTGCGGGCAAATGCGGCGCACGGTGGTTTGGCGGTGGTTTTTGATCAATTTCCGAGAAAGATTCGCTAAGTGATTGATTTGTAAGGATTTTTTAACAAGTCCAACTTTTCTGTGGATAACTTTGTTGATATCCCTCCGTCGTGTCGCCGAAACCCTTGTAAATCAAGGCTTTCCTTGGGCTGCCCGGAAAAAAAGCAAAAAATTAAGTCTATATAAATCAAGCACTTACAAGCGCTATGGGTTTCATAGCGGGTTTTGGGAAAATCGGGAAAACCCTAATCTCCGCTCGCCCGGTTTTGTGCATAAGTGAAACCGATTGTGATAAAAGTCGCAAAAAACGGGGCGCCATTCAGGTGCGCAACTGGCGTGAATGTTGGTGCACCGCTGCAACCAAGGCCGCCACATGGTCTGGCGGTGTGTACTGGCTGATGCCGTGCCCTAGGTTAAAAATGTGGGTGGGGCCGGTGCCGGTGCCCCGGTACGGTGCGCCAAAGCTGTCGAGCACCCGCGCCACCTCGGTGGCAATCTGCTCGGGCTGTGCAAACAACACATTGGGGTCGATGTTGCCCTGCAGGGCCTTGGCTTTCGAACCCGCGGAGTCGTTTTCGGCGCCGCCCACTAGCGCGCGGGCCCGGCCAAGGTTGACGGTCCAGTCCAGGCCCAGCACATCGCAGTCCAGTGCCGCCATCTCTTGCAGCCACAGGCCGCCGCCTTTGGTGAAAACAATGCGGGGAATGGTCTGACCCTGTGGCCCGGTGCGCTTGAGCTTGGCCAGCACCCGCGCGGTGTAGGCCAAGCTGAATTGCTGAAACGCGCCATCGGCCAGCACGCCGCCCCAACTGTCAAAAATCATCACGGCCTGGGCGCCAGCGTCGATTTGGGCATTGAGGTAAGCCGCCACCGAATCGGCGTTGACGGCCAGAATCCGGTGCATCAGGTCCGGGCGGGAATACAGCATGGTCTTGACCAAGCGGTAGTCGTCAGAGCCCGCGCCTTCGACCATGTAGCAGGCCAGCGTCCAGGGGCTGCCGCTAAAACCAATCAGGGGTACACGCCCCTTGCCGTCTTGGGTGAGTGCCTTGCGGATGCTGCTGACTGCATCAAACACGTACTGCAGCTTCGCCATGTCGGGCACTTCTAGCTTGGCCACAGCGGCTTCATCGCGCACGGGGGACGCAAAGCGGGGGCCTTCGCCTGCAGCAAACGACAGGCCCAAGCCCATGGCGTCAGGCACGGTGAGGATGTCGCTGAACAAAATGGCGGCATCCAGTGGGTAACGCTCCAGCGGCTGCAGGGTGACCTCAGTGGCGTAGTCGCGGTTGGTGGCCAGGCCCATGAAGCTGCCAGCCTTGGCGCGGGTGGCCACATACTCCGGCAAATAGCGACCAGCTTGGCGCATCAGCCAAACAGGCGTGTGGGGCGTGGCCTGGCGCATGCAGGCGCGCAAAAAGCTGTCGTTGTGCAGCGGGTCAAAAATGGGGGTGGTGGTGGCGGGGTTCTGTGCGTTCATGCCCTGATTGTCGCAGGGCTGATTTGGGCTCGTCAGAGCCTGAGCGACATGGGGCGGCCCAGCGGGGAATTACACGCTACGGGCGTGCTCCACCATCAGGCACCGGTTTTGCACCACCGGCACACCGGCGGCGCGTGCTTTGGCCGCCGCCTCCGGGTGGGCAATGCCCATTTGCAACCAGATGGCTTTGGCGCCAATGGCCAGGGCTTCGTCCACCACCGGGGGCACGTCTTCGCTGTTGCGAAACATGTTTACCAAGTCTATGGCGGTGTGCTGGGCCGCCTCTGCCAGATTGGGATAGGCCTTCTCACCCAATATGGTTTGGGCATTGGGGTTGATGGGGACGATGCGCCAGCCCTGGGCCTGCATGTAGTGCGCTACCTCATAGCTGGCCCGGTGGGTCTTGGGCGACAAGCCCACCACCGCTACGGTTCGGCAGTGTTCTAGTGCGAAGGCCGCCGCGCTGGCGGTGAGTTCCGCCTCAATGGCTTGGGGTGTCGGTTGTGGGGCAAGCATGGTCAGACCTTTACAACTGGGCAAGTGCCTCGCGCAGCGCGTGCGCTTGGAGGATTTCAGAAAACACCACCGGTGCGCGGCCTGCCTGGTACAGCACATACACCGGCACCCCATTGCGCCCGAGTTGCTCTAACGCCAGGGTGATAGCGGGGTCACGTCGGGTCCAGTCGGCGCGCAGCAGGGTGACCTTGCGATCACGGAAGTCGGTCAGCACCTCGGCATTGGCAAGAGTGGTCTTCTTGTTGTACTGGCAGGTGATACACCAAGCGGCGGTAAAGTCGACAAACACCGGGTGGCCCTGTGCCAACTCGGCGTCGACCCGGCCGGGCGCCCACGCCTGCCACGCCGTGCCGCCTGGCCCAGGGTTGCTCGCTGTGCCCAGTGTTGGGGCTGGGGGGGGCTCCATTTTTATGACATTTTGGCCGATAGCCCACAGTAACACTGCGCAGGCAGCTATCGAAAGCGTAGCGCCCACGCGCCGGGTCTTGCCCCGCAAACCCAAGCACCAGGCCACCAAGGCCAGCGCCAACAGCAGTAGCAGCAGGCTGGCCGCGCCGTCTACACCGCTCAAGTGGCCCAGTACCCACACCAGCCACACCACGGTGGCCAGCATTGGAAACGCCATAAAGTGGCGCAAGGTATCCATCCAAGCGCCCGGTCGTGGCAGCCAGTGCGCTACTGCCGGCACCCAGCTGGCCGCCAGAAACGGCAGTGCCAAGCCAAAACCCAGCGCGGCAAAAATGCCCAGTGCCTGTGCACTGGGCAGGCCAATGGCGTAGCCCAGTGAAGCCCCCATAAAGGGTGCCGTGCAGGGTGATGCCACCGCCACGGCCAGCACACCGGTCAAAAAGGCATCCACCATCGGGTGGCGCATCTGCAGCCCCGCCAAGCCCGGCGGAAGCACATGGCCAATTTCAAACACCCCGGCCAAATTCAGCGCCAGCAGGGTGAACAGCGCCGCCAGCGCCGCCACCACAGCGGGTGACTGCAGCTGAAAGCCCCAGCCCAGTTGCTCTCCCGTGGCGCGCAGTGCCAACATCAGGCCGCCCAGCGCCATAAACGACAGAATCACGCCCACGGCGTAGGCTACGCCTTGCGCGCGTTGCGACGCGCGGCTGTGCTGCTTGTGGCGCACCAGGCTAAACATCTTGATGGCCAAGACCGGTAGCACACAGGGCATCAGGTTCAAAATCAGGCCGCCAAGCACCGCTGCCAGCAGTGCAATCACCCAGGTGCGCCCGACGGAGTCGGCTGGTGGGCTCTGCGTTTGGCGGGTAGATGGTTCGGCGGAATTTGAGGCACTTTGTGGGCCGGGAGGTATTGCCGCCAGATCTTGCGCCGGTGGCCACGCGCCGACCACAGGGGCGACACCCGCGAGGCCTTGGTTGCCCAGGGCTAGAACGAACGGCAGCGCGGTAGGGGCACTGTCGCGCTGGATTGATAGGGGCATGCGGGCGCTCCAAACACCGTTCTGCCATACCTGTCGGCCTTTGGTGGGTGTGCCTTCGCTGGCAACCGTGTCGCCGGCATGGGCGGTGTGGGGTGCATCCAGTACGTTGGTCGACTCAGGGAACGCCTGAAGGGCGCGCCCTTGCCACGCTGCGGGCAAACCAGTGGCGGTGAGTAGAACGCCGTCTGCGTCTACCGTGGCGGTTAGCGCACCGCTTAGCGCTTGGGGGCTGGCTGCGCGGGCCGCCTCAAAATCAGCACCGTGGGATGCGGTGGAGCCCCGCGCCGGGATGTGCAATTCAAACAGCCCGTCTTGCGGCACACATTCTTGGCGGCACACCAACCAGGAGGCGCTGAGCTTGATGGTGAGTTCACCCGAGCCAAATCCGGGCGCAAAACCCGGGCCAATCTGCAGAGGAACCGGCAGCAAAACCGTGCCTTCGTATCCGTAGTTGGCCAGTGACCCCACTGCAATGCGTTCCGGGGTGGGCCATGCGATCTCGCCCGCCGTCACCCCAGAAGGCAGGGTCCACTGCAGGGTCGTGGGTAGGCCAGAGTCGCCCGGATTCTTCCAGTAAGTGTGCCACTGGGGCTGGTGGGTCAGCTGCAGCCCGACCCAGATGGTTTTGCCCGCATCCACCCCATCCGGTGCGTGGGCCAGCAGTTCTGCCCGGACTTGGTCGGTTTGTACCACCGCGCTGGGGCCTGCCGGTTTGCCGATGTTTTGCAAGGAAAATTGGCCCCAAGCCGGCGCCAGTATTGCGCAAGCAGCTATTAAAAACAGAGCGCTGGTGCGGGCGGCGTGCCACCGGGAGCCGGTGGTGTCGGGGGGGGAGGGGTGTAGAGATGTCAAGCGCATGTCAGGGTCGGAGTCATCGGCGGAAGAAAAGTTGCACAGGCAAAAAAAATGCCCACCAAAGTGGGCATTTTTAGCGTTGCAGTCAGTTTAAAACTTATATCCGGCACCCAGCGAGAAAACGTTGGAGCTGCCAGAAAAGGTGCCAAAGCCGCCGGTGCTGCTTTTTTCGTTGAAGCGGTTGCTGTCGTACCCGGCTTGTATATAGATGTTCTTGTCGATCATGGAGCGCACACCAATGCCGTAGCCGATACCGGTAAGGGATTCGCTGCCGAATTCGTTGCCGGTTGCGGTCGTGCTACCCACAGCCGTGAGGCTAAGGGCGGAGATTTTTCCATAAACCAAAAGGGATTCAGAGAGGGCGTAGCCTGGCGAGATGTCCAGGGAAGTGGCGTTTTTGACGCTGAAGTCGGATGGCCCCAAGGTACCGGCTTTGCGCGAACCGGTGCTCAGTGAGCCGCCCAGGCCCAGCACAAACTGGTTACCGTAGGCAATAGAGTACTGGGCTTGTATGCCAAACCCAGTGGAGTTTGCGCTGTCGGAGCCGAGGCCCATGACATTGGTGGTGGTTTGGGACGCGTCCAAATTGGCGCCGAGGCTAAATCCCTCAAACAGTTTTGCCTGGGCAAAGGCTACAGGGGCCACGACTGCCAAAATGGCTGCAATCAGTGTGCGCGTTTTCATGGGATTTACCGTCTAGTGGGGGGAGTTGACTCAGTTCTGATTGTAATTTTTGAGCGAGTAAGGGTCAACCCGTAGTTGCCCTTTGTTGGAAATTGGGGACAGCCAACGATTGGCGCCCGAGTGCGATTAACCTTGGCCAATCAGGGGTCATGGACCGCTGTTTTTCACTTTCCAAATTAACGAGGGAGATTTGATGAAGCTGTCAAAAAAAATAACGCAAATCGCGCTTTTGCTGGGTGCTTTGCCAGTAGCCGCTTTTGCTGCGGACTATGGAACGGTCTATACCCAGTTGGGCACCAATGGTCTGGGTATTGGTTATGCCGCATCTGTCGCGCCAAACTGGGCGGCTCGCGGGCAATTCAACTCGTTTAAGCAGTCGTTTTCCGGCAATGTGGGCGACTTTGGATCGGGATCAACGCTGACGGTTGAGATCAACTTCAACTCTGTTCCGTTGCTGGCGGACTGGTACCCCGGTGATGGCGGTTTTCGTTTGAGTGGGGGGGCCGTGTTTAACAACAACAAAATTACGATGGCGGGCAACGGCGACGTTAATGGCAAGCCTGCCACGGTAAATGCTGAAATCAAGATGAGCGACTCCTTGTCGCCATACTTGGGCATAGGCTACGCGACCCGACCCAAGGACGCCAAAGGGTTTGGCTTCAACTACGATTTGGGAGTGATGTTCCAAAACCCCAAGGTTTCGATGACAGCAACTGGGGCGGGCGTTGTTCAGTCTGACATTGATGCCCAAGTGATCAAAGTTCAAGACGCCATGAACAACTTCAAAACCATGCCTGTATTTGGAATCGGTATCAGCTACTCGTTCTAAATGGCTTGCCAACACTCGCGGCCATGGGGCTGTCGGGTGGATCAGCCGATTCCAAAAATGCCTGCGCAAAAACCGCAGGCATTTTTTTTGGCGCGTGGATGCGCAGCTGTTTGTTCACGTTCTCTTGGCCAAAAACCACCTCGATGGCCGACACCGGCACGCCAAACAGGGGCGCTAAGAACCGCACCATGTAATCCGTCGCTTTGCCATCTTTGGGTGCCGCGGTGACGCTGACCTTGAGCTGTGTGCCCTTGGGCTTGCCGATGGCGTCCTTGCTGGCCGAGGGTTTGCCCAAAATGTTGACCACCAAGGTATCGCCGTCCCAGGCAAAAAATGTGTCGCCGGTGGTAATGCGCGTGGGCGCCTTGTGCGGTTTGGTAGCCATGGTTTGATAATACGGCCATGCACGCCCCCATCTCTGCGCCGCGCCGCGCGTCCAGCATCGTCCTGGCTACTTTGAATGCCCGGTACATTCACGCCTCGCTGGGCTTGCGCTACCTGCTGGCCAATATGGCCCGCCATGGCGGGCAAGACCTGCGTGATGCCACCGTTTTGCGCGAATACACCTTGGCTCGGCCGGTGCACGAAGTGGTTGCAGACCTGTTGCAGCAGCTGGCGCCGCTGACGACGGACACATCAAGCCCCACGCCGCACCCCGCACCCATTGTCGGATTCGGGGTTTATATCTGGAACGTGGCGCAAACCACCGAGGTGGTGCGCCAGCTCAAAGCCGCCCGCCCCGATGTGCGGGTGGTTCTGGGCGGGCCCGAGGTCAGCCATGAGCTGGACACCCAGCCCATCGTCGCCCTGGCCGACTACGTGATTACGGGTTGGGGGGATGTGAGTTTTCCAAAGCTGTGCCAAGCCCTGGTGCACGGCCCGCGCCCCCTGATGAAGGTCATCGCAGGTGAGCAGCCAGCGATGGAGCAGATTGAGCTGCCGTACGCGGAGTTCAGCGATGCAGACTTAGCGCACCGGCTGCTGTATGTCGAGGCCTCGCGCGGCTGCCCCTTTAAGTGTGAGTTTTGCCTGAGTGCGCTGGACAAAACCGCCTGGGCTTTTGAAGAAGAGCGTTTTTTGGCCGAGATCGCCACCCTCTACCAGCGGGGTGCGCGCAACTTCAAGTTTGTGGACCGCACCTTTAATTTGAAGATTAACGCGTCGGTGCGCATTTTGCAATTCTTTTTGGACCGTTTGGCCGAGGTGCCGGGCACACCGTTGTTCTTGCATTTTGAGGTGGTGCCTGACCATTTGCCAGAGCGACTCAAGGCCAGCATCGCGCAGTTTCCGCCCGGGGTGCTGCAGTTTGAGGTGGGCATCCAGAGCTTTAACGTGGCGGTGCAGCAACGTATTGCGCGCCGCCAAGACAATGTCAAAACCGAGGCTAACTTGCGCTGGCTGCTGGACCATAGCCACGCCCACTTGCACACTGATTTGATCTTTGGCTTGCCCGGCGAAACCTGGGCCAGTTTTGCGGAAGGCTTCGATGCGCTGTACGCGATTGGTCCGCATGAGATCCAGCTCGGCGTGCTCAAGCGCCTGCGCGGCACTCCGCTGGCGCAGCGCAGCCAAGCGGGGGCGGTGGCCGAGTACGGCATGGTCTATGACGCAGCACCGCCCTACACCGTGCAGTGCAATGACGCGGTCAGCGCCGAACAGGTGCAGGCTTTTGTGCGGCTGGCGCGGTATTGGGATTTGATCGCCAACTCGGGGCGGTTTGCGCGCACGATGGCGCTGGTGATGGCCGGGGCGTCACCGTTTGCCGCCTTCGCAGCTTTGGCCGATTGGCTGTGGGCACGCAATGCCCAAACCCAAGGGCTCACGCCTGAGCAGTTGGTGGATGCGCTTTTTGACTACCTGTGTGCGCAGCGCGGTTTGCCGGTAGAAGCTGTGCGCACAGCGCTGCTGGCCGACTATGTTGCCAGCGGCGCCCGGGCCAACCCGCGCAGCCTGCAAGGCCATTTGCCGCCCCGCACCGCACCCGCGGGGGCGACTTGCGCGGGCTTAAACCAGCGCCAGCAACGCCACGGCGTTGTGGCGCTTGACGCCGCCGCCAGCAGTTAAACCTTTTAAGATAGCCCATGACCCAACCATCCAACCCCTCGCGTTTCTGGGCCGATTGGACAACGCGCGACTTTGCCCTGTGCCAAGCCCAGGGCCTGCTTGCGCAGACCATTGCGGTGCTGCCCGTGGGCGCAACCGAGCAGCACGGGCCCCACCTGCCGCTGAGGGTGGACAGCGCCTTGGTGGACGGCGTGATTGCTGCCGCCATGCCCCATATCGGCTCTGCGGTGCCAGCCTTGTTTTTGCCCACCCAGGCCGTGGGTCTAAGCCCTGAACATGCGGCGTTTCCCGGCACCCTGACGCTCAAGGCGGAAACCATTATTCGCCTGTGGACTGACATCGGCGAGAGCGTGGCGGCCGCTGGGGTGAAGAAGCTGGTGCTACTCAATGCGCACGGCGGGCATGTTGGTGTGATGGACATCGTGGCCCGTGACCTGCGCGCGCGCTTAGGGTTGCTGGTGTACAGCGTCAACTGGTACGGTTTGCCGCTGGTGGGCGCACAGGGCGAGGATGTGAATGTCGTGTTCAGCGCCCACGAGCACCGCTTTGGCATCCATGCGGGTGATATTGAAACATCCATGATGCTGGCCTTGGCGCCAGACCAAGTGGACATGGCGCTGGCGAAGAACTTTGCGTCGACCTCCGAAGACCGCGCAGCGCGGTTCCCTATTTTGGGCAACGGCAAAAGCGCTAAGTTGGGTTGGCAAATGCAGGACTACAACGCGGCCGGTGCGGTGGGCAATGCCGCTGCGGCTACCGCCGACAAAGGCCGCGCTGTGCTGGACGCTGCGGGCCGATCGCTGGCCGCATTGCTGGCCGAGATCCACCAACTGCCGCTCAACACGCTGCGCAGTGCGCCGGGTCAAGAATAAGTAATCCACGGCGCGTAGTGCGCGCCATCCAAGTGGGGCAGGGTGTTAAACGTCTGCAAGGTGCAACGTTTGGAGTTGTAGACCAGCTCGGTTATCGCGCTGTTGCGAATGCGCCAGTTCAGCTCGATGGTCGTCTCGGGCGATGTGCCCAGAATGTGGCCCACGGCCGTGGAGATGGGGCCGCCGCTGCTGACGATGAGTACGTTGCCCGTGTGGTGCTTGCGCACATGCGCCAACGTACTGGTCACGCCGTGTACAAAGTCGGGGTAATTCGGCATGCCTTTGGGGCTGATGGTGCCGGCCATCCATTGGCATAGTCCGTCGCGCAGCAGGCGAAAATGCTGCTTGTAACCTTCGGGTGTGGTGGGGTCTTGCAGAGTAGGGGGGCGCAATGCGGTGATGACCGCTTCGCCGTCGAATTCGTTCAGGCCTGGCCACTGTAAAACCTCGGCAGGCGGCGTACCCATGCCTTCGCAAATGCCCGCAAAGGTTTGTGTGTGGCGTTTGAGTGTGCCGGTGAGTACCGCTTCAAACTGCAGACCGCTGGTGTGCAAGTACTGGCCCAATCGCACACTCTGGCGCGTGCCCAGTTCGCTCAGATTGTCGTAATCTGCAGCGCCAAACGAAGCCTGCCCGTGCCGTACCAAATAGATGTTGCCCATGGCCAGAATTTACGTGCAATGCCAGGGCCGGCTTGTCATGGGTGCGACAGACTGTCGCGCCGGGTGCTCAGCCTTTGCGGCCACCCACTACCAGCATCACTCCGCCAGCCACGATAGCGCCAATGCTGGCCCACAGTGGAAAGTTAATCGTTTCCTTCTCCTGTGCGGAGATTTCCATGCTGCCAAGTTTGACGACCGTCGTGTCCTTTGTGTAGCTGAAGCCACCGTAGGCAAGTCCTACAAAGCCTGCAATTATGAGCACGATCGCTACGACATTTTTTGGGTTCATGGTGTTGCCTTGGTTGGTGTTTCTGTCCCGATTTTTGAATGGGATGGCGCAATGCTAACCCGCTGTGGTTTTCTTGTATGTGTGCCAGCGCACAAAGCGTTGACCATTGCAAAAAATCCACCGTCGCCGTCGCCCGCTTGCTGCCCCCCCGATTGCCGCGATGTCGTTTTTTAGTCGTAAAAAGCCCAGCGCGATTTTGCGTGTGCTGGCGCACCGACGCGACCAAGCATGACGAGCACATTAGCGTCTTTCAGAAACGCATTTTCAGTCGAGCAGGTCTTAATCAATCGGGCATCGCCTCTGAATCGTGACGCAGCGCTGGGTGTTTCGGCGTGGGGTTTCACGGGCAGCGGCAACAAACAGGAAAGAAAGAAAATGAACAGACTTACGACTTTTTCAAAATGCGCGCGGTGGCCAGCCACTGCAATACTCGCGACGCTCCTTGGCGCCTGTGGTGGTGGTGGACAAGGCCCCATTCTTGGCTCGGACGGTGCATCGAGCAACGGCGGCCCGGGCGTAGGCGTCCCAGGAATTATTGTGAACGCGCCCCAGCCAACGAGTGCGTCCTTTCTTACGGCGCCGCTGTCCAATTACGGCGTGTTTGGAGGATCCGCAGGGATGACCAACACGGGCAACCTAACGGCCATCACACGCAGTGGCGGCACGGCGGACATCGGGACCACGGCAACAACGACTTCGTCAATTACCGGTTTCCACGATTCGGCTCCATCAGACATTTATACGGAAGTTCCGGGGGTCAATGTCGGTGACGTATCGGGGAAAATTTACACCTGCACCAATTCCACGACCGGCCCAACCAACGCGGGCGCCAATGCCGCGTCGTGCGCGCTTGCAACCACCGCCCGTGCCGATGCGTTAATCGCATACAACGCACTGGTCGCCCAACCAACTGGCCCCAATCCAGGCGCTGGCAACCTGGCCAACCTCACGCTGGCTCCGGGTGTTTACACCTCTGCATCGGGTTCCTTCAAGATGGAAGGCGGCAACCTGACCTTGGACGCCCAAGGTAATGCGAACGCGGTCTGGGTGTTCCAGATGGCGACAACCCTTACCGTGGGTGGGCCAGGCGCTGCGGCTCCTCAAAGTGTCATTTTGACCAATGGCGCGCAGGCCAAGAACGTGTATTGGCAAGTCGGTAGTGCGGCAACCATCAACGCGGGCGGCGGTGGGACCATGGTCGGAACCATCATTTCTCAGGCCGGCGTGACGATCTCGACCGCTGGCAACGCGGCGGTGAGCACACTGAACGGCCGAGCCGTGTCACTCGGCGCCTCCGTCACCATGGTGAACACCGTCATTACCGTTCCAGCCCCTTAAGGCGCACGGCAACCTTAAATCTTTTTGGAGAACACTATGAAATTTTCAGGCGCCAAATTGGCCAAAGCATCAGGGGTTTTGGGATTGGCAGCACTCGCTGCAATCACCAGCACACACGCAACGGCAGAAGATGCTGGATGGTACATGGGGGTCAGCGCGGGCCCGTCCAAAGCAACGATCGACGACGCGAGAATCAGTAGCAGCTTGATTGGCGGAGGCTTTCAATCGAGCACCATCTCCGATGACAACCGATCCACCGGCTACAAGCTTTTTGGCGGTTACCAGATCACGCCAAATTTTGCGCTCGAAGGCGGTTATTTCGATCTGGGTAAGTTCGGCTTTACAGCGACCACCGTTCCAGCGGGTACGTTGACCGGCGACATCAGGGTTCGCGGGATCAACGTTGACGCCGTTGGCACGCTGCCGCTGACAGAGAAATTTTCTGTGATTGGTCGGATCGGCGCGAACTACGCTGAAGCAACGGACAACTTCGCCGGAACGGGCGCCGTCAGTGTCCTCAACCCCAGCCCCAATAAGCGCGATACCAACCTTAAGGTAGGCCTGGGCCTTCAGTACGCATTCACGGATGCACTCTCCTTGCGCACGGAAATTGAGCGCTACCGCATCAATGATGCGGTGGGTAACCGCGGTGATGTGGACCATGTTTCGGTGGGGCTGGTCTACCGCTTTGGTGCCAAGGCCCCGGAGCCGGTGAAGTACGCAGAGGCTGCGCCCGTGTGGGTGGCGCCGGTTGCGGTGGTAGAGCCACCACCACCTGCACCCGTGGCGACACCGGTGCCGCCACCGCCGGCGCCCGTGCAGTTGAAAAAGGTGGCCTTTGAAGCCGACACCTTCTTTGACTTTGATAAGGCGGCCATGAAGCCCAGCGCAAAGGCCGAGTTAGACAAACTGGCTGAGGAGCTGCGTGGCTCCAACATTGACAAGGTCACCGTCACCGGCCACACCGACCGCATTGGTGCACACGCCTACAACGTGAAACTGTCGACGGAACGCGCTGAAGCGGTCAAAGCGTATTTGGTGGGTGCACACAGCTTTGCCGCAGAAAAAATTGTCACCATCGGTGCTAACGGGTCTGAGCCCGTGACCAAGCCGGGCCAATGCGTCGGCAAAAAAGCCACCAAGGCGCTGATTACCTGCCTAGCACCCGATCGCCGGGTTGACATTGACGTTGTTGGCACCAAATAAAGCCCACCCATAAAAAAGGGGAGTCGGATGCGTCCGGCTCCCCTTTTTTTCGTCTGCCAGATGCACTGCATCAAAAAGTTGCACTACATCACAACCGGCCCGCCCTTTTCAATGGCACGTTGGTAAGCCGGGCGGCCCCGCAGTCGGGCGGCGTAGGCTTGCAAGTGCGGGTAATCGCCCAGGCTTTTGCTGCGCGACAGCGCCGCTTCGATGGCAAAACTCATCTGAAAGTCGGCCATGCTCAGGTGCTCGCCGGCAAACCACAGGTTTTTGGCCAGGTGCGCATCCATGAACGCCATCGCGGTAAGCAGGTTGGGGTCTATCAGTTTGGCCTGCACCGTCTTGCACAGCGCGCGGGCGATGGGGCGCACAAAAAACGGCATCGGCTGGGTGGGGATGGTCATGAACACCAACTTCATCACCAACCAGTTCATCAGCGAGCCTTCGGCGTAGTGCATCCAGAAGCGGCATTGGCGGTAGGCCGGGGTGCCGGGCACGGGTTGCAAATGGGCCAGTTCACCACTGGCTTGGTCGCCATATTTCTCGACCAGGTATTCGATGATGGCGCCGGACTCGGCGACGGTCTCGCCGCCATCGGTGATGATCGGCGACTTGCCCAGCGGGTGGACTTTCTTCAAGGCCGCCGGTGCCAAGCGGGTCTTGGGGTCGCGCTTGTAGACCTTGAGTTGGTAGGGCGTGCCCAATTCTTCTAAGAGCCACAAGATGCGGTGCGAGCGGGAGGTTTCCAGGTGGTGAACGGTCAGCATGGCGTAGATTCTTCTTTATAAAACAGGTTTGTTGGTGGCTGCCCAAGCGTGATGGTGGCGAGACTCGCTATGTAAATGATAGCTGCCTGCACACGTTCCACGAGGGCTACAAGCACTTTTTATTCATAATTGGTTGTGCGGCTTGTGCATTGCGCCGTGGGCTATGAATTTTGCAACGTTGCGGCAAACACCGCACTATCCACATTGCCGCCGCACAGGGTCACCCCCACGGTTTGCCCAGCCAGCAAATGGCGCTCTTGCATGGCTGCGGCAAAGCTGGCCGCACCCGCGCCTTCGGCCACGTTGTGGGTGCAGGCAAATAAATCCCGCATAGCCTGGGCCACTTCGGCATCGCTCACCTGCACGATGTGGTCGATCTGACCTTGCATGATCTCCAGCGCCGCCGCGTCTGCGGTGCGGCAGGCCATGCCGTCGGCCAACTGGGTGGTCACGGGTGAACTCACCACATGGCCCGCCGCCAGCGAGTCGGCATAGGTGGTGGCGTGGCTGCTGACCACCCCCACGATGCGGGCGCGGTGGCCCAGTGCGCGCTTGGCTGCAATCGCCGAGCAGGCTCCCGAGCCTTGGCCAATGGGCACATACACCACATCCAGCGCGGGGACGGCTTT
>JBBRNS010000060.1:0-18510 GCA_038230175.1 Burkholderiales bacterium | reverse complement strand
CACATGGAGTTTGAGCGCGACGTGCGCCAGCGCATCAAGCAGGCCATGCGCTACCCGATTTTTGTGATGGTGGCGATGGCCGCGGCGATTGTCATTTTGAACATCTTTGTGATTCCTGTTTTTGCCAAAGTGTTTGCGGGTTTTGGCGCGCAGTTGCCGCTCATTACCCGGGGCTTGCTGGCTTTTTCGAGCTGGACGCTGACATGGTGGCCCGCTTTGGTGGCGCTGGGTTTTGGCAGCAGCTTTTTGATCAAAAGTTATCTGCGAACAACCGAGGGGCGCTACAAATGGGACAGCCGCAAGCTCAAGCTGCCCATCATTGGCGACATCATTCTCAAAGCCACGCTAGCGCGGTTTGCGCGCAGTTTTGCGCTGTCCAGCCAAAGCGGTGTGCCTTTGGTGCAGGCGCTCACCGTGGTGGCGCAGACGGTGGACAACGCATTTATTGGCAGCCGCATTGAGCAAATGCGCGACGGCATTGAGCGCGGTGAGAGTATTGGCCGCTGCGCAGCCGCAACCGGTGTTTTTACGCCGGTGGTGCTGCAGATGATCAATGTGGGTGAGGAAACCGGTGAACTCGACAACCTGCTGTTTGAGATAGCGGGCATGTACGAGCGCGAGACGGATTACCACATCAAAGGTTTGTCGGCGGCCATTGAGCCGATTTTGCTGGCGATCATCGCGGCACTGGTGCTGTTGCTGGCGCTGGGCGTGTTCTTGCCGCTGTGGAACATGGGCAACGCCGCCTTGGGCAAGGGCGGCTAACAGTGGTCAGTGTGAGTAATCGGCGTTTGGCCGAGTGGTCTTTGCTGACCCTTGTGCTGGTGGTTTTGCTCGCGGTTTTTGGGCGCCAAGTGCGCTCGGTGCAGATTCAAGCGGAGCGGGCGGCCGTGCAAGGCACCCTGGGCGCCTTGCGCACGGCGCTGGTTTTGAGCCATGTGACGGCCCAGTTGGCGGGCAATATGGATGGCAACACGGCGGTGGCGCAAATTTCCAATCCGTTTTTGTTGCTCAAAGCCCGGCCGGGCAACTTTGCTGGCGACTTCGCCATGGCGCAAGTAGACGCCGTGCCTTTAGGCGCTTGGGCTTTTGATGGGGACTGTGGGTGCGTGGGTTACCGCTTGTTGTACCCCGAGGCGCTGGATGCGCCAGACGGGGCCGAGTCGGTTTGGTTTCGTTTGGAAGGACTGGGTGCAGTGCTTCAGCTGGTGCCGTTGACCCGGTATGTGTGGCAGGGCCAGACGCTGAACTGAGGGGTAGTGTTGCTAAACCGTGCAGCGCAGCAGATATGCGGTGGCAATGTGCACCAATTCATACGTTATGTAAAAAAACTTTACGCACAAGTCGGTATCGAAAGACTAGAATTTAAAAACCATAGCACCCGAAGTATTCCGTTGGAGCGACGTGCCAGGGGTGACTGCCGTAATTTTTATTTTTAAAGGCGATAGACATGAAACAAACACAGCGTGGTTTTACATTGATTGAGTTGGTGATGGTCATCGTCATCTTGGGCGTCTTGGCCGCAGTGGCCTTGCCCAAGTTTGTGGACTTGAAGGGTGATGCGCAGCTGGCATCAACCCAGGGTGTTGCGGGTGCGTTGGCGTCGGCTTCCGCCATTAACTACGCCGGTTGCGCCGTTGCGGGACAGACGTCTACTGGTGCGGCGGATCCCAAATGTCAGGTTGTGACAAAGTGTTCCGATGTGGGTAAGTTGGTGGCGCCTGTCCAAACTTTGCCAGTAGCTTGTAGCACTCAAGTGTCCTACCTTCCGATTGATAGCCCGGTTCCGGGTGCGACTGCCGCTGCCAAAAACGGTGCGAGTGTTGCGTGTATCTTGAACTACGGTACGGGCGCAACCTGTGTCTCTGGTGGTACGGCCTCATTCACCGTCATCGGCGCAGCGAATTAATTTTTAACCGCTCGCAAAAAGCCGCCTTCGGGCGGCTTTTTTACATCTGGCCCCGGTACTTTGCGGGCACTTGGCTGCGGTATTGCGCTTGTTGCACCGCAGCCACTAGGGCCAAGCCGGCTTTGAATTCCGCCAAGGCTTTTGCATCGCTGTGGACGGTAGCCGCAGGGTCGGCGTACAGCAGCCCCAAGCGAAAGTGGCCATCGGCTGCCAGCACTGGCCAGGTCTTATTGCGCAGCTCCAGTGACCGAATGGCCAGATCCCAGCGTTGGGCCTTGTAGGCCATGGCGTAGCCGGTCTGCACCATCTCCAACGTAAAGTTGCCTTGGTCGTAGTAGGTGTTGAGCAGGTGTTCAGCCTGGTCAATCTGCCCGGTGCGGCTGAGCACTACGATTTCGAGTTCACGGCTAATGACTTGTTTGGGCATCAGGCGCTGGACTTGGGCCAGGGCATGCATGGCATTGGCCGTTTGCCCCAACTGAGAGTAGCCCTGCGCCAGATTGATCCAGATCGCGGTGACATTGGGGCGCGATGCCACCACCGAGTCCCAAATCCACACCGCATTGGCCCAGTCGCCGGTGGCTGCCAGGTTGTCGGCCACCATGGGTGTTACCTTGCGGTAGTGCGGGTTGATGGTGATGCCTTCACGGATGTCTCTCAGGATTTGCGACATACGACCCGGCGGTGGCGGGCTGCCACCCGGCTGGTTCAGCGCGACCGCGTACTCTGCTGCACGCACAATCTTGCGCTCGGCCTGCACCGCTTGTTGGGTTACGAAAACCGCTAGCAAAAGGGCGCATGCCACCTGTACCAGCGCGAGTCGGCTAGACGATGGGCTCCAGGGCTGTGGCCGGGCGAAGAAGGGGTCGTTGTGCGCCAAGCGGGCGTCTGAGCTGGCCAATATGGCCAGGCCCAGCATGAACAGCGCCCCGGTGCTGGCCAGGTGCCATGGGAAGCCCGCGTTGCTGACCAGTAGCAGCGCCAGCAGGCTAGCCAACGTCAATGCCCGCAGCGGCGCTTCGTCCCCTGCGCCGTCATGCAACAGCCAGGTATTGCCCGCAGTTACCAAGAGGTACGCAAACAAAAACGCCAAGAAAAGCCCACCCACTGGCAAGCCGTATTCGCTGAGCAAGTGCAGGTATTCGTTGTGGGCGTAGTAGTCGGTTTCCCAAACCGCGTCGGTGCGCTGGTAAAGCGGAATTTTCACCTCCCACGCGCCAGCGCCCACGCCGCTCCAAGGGTGGGCCAGCATCATGCGGGCGGTGGACATCCACATCAGCGAGCGAATGGAGAATGAGCCCTGGGTGTATTCGGCCGGCTTGGCCATGGAGGCAGTGCGCACAAAGCTGCGGGCCATGGCCGTGGTGCCCAGGCCTTCGCTCACCACCCGGGGCATGCTGCTGGGTACCGAGCCCAATCCGGCAATGACCAGCACCAATGCACCGGCAACCATCCAGCGGTTGACCGGGCTCCAGGCCTTGGCCGCCAATACCTGGCGATACCGCCGGGCAACAACAGTGACCACCACCGCTAAAAGCAGCAGGGCGACCAGGGCGGAACGGGTGCCGGTCATCATGATGGCCAGGGCGATAAACCCGACCGAGGCGGCCAGTGCGGGCAGCCAGCGGCTATTGCGCATGCTCAACAGCAACCAGACGGAGAGTGGCAAAGCGCTGACTGCGTACTCAGCATAGAAGTTACGGTTGATGAAGGTAGACGCCGGAAACGCCGCTTGTGGAAACAGGCCAAAGTCAAACCAAAACTGCAGCGCCACCCAGATGGACGCCACCACCACCCCGACGTGCACGCCCCACAGCACGGTGGGCAGCGTTTGGCGGTTAAGGGTGTTGAGGCCCAACCACAGCAGCAAGCTCAGAATGAACCAGCGTATGGCCTCCACCCCGGCCAGGTAGGCGTGGCTCCACAGGATGCTGCCCAGCGCGTAGGCCATCAGCGCCAGTGGTAAGACCACCACGCCATGCCACAGCAGTGGCGCAGTGCGGTTGCGCTGCTGCCAAAAAAACACCAGTGCGGCCAGTAAAACACCCAGCACCAGCACGGCGGACTTCAAGGTGTCTTGCAGCACCAACTGGCTGGGCACGCCCACTGCTGGCACCAAAAACAGGGTCCACGCCAGTACCCGACTCACCGCCTTGGTTTGGGGCGGGGCGGTCTGGGCTAGCGGCGAATGGTTGGGCTCAGAAGTGGGGTGCATACGTGGCGGTTATTGGGGTGAGTGGCGGCGCAGTGTGGTGTATTGTCAGCGGGGTGGGTCTGCCACACTGGCGGCCTGGCAATATTAGTGATCAAATAGCCCATTAGCCCTCGTAAACACTGCGCAAGCAGCTATTAAATAGATAGCATTTATTGCAACCCATGTTAGTCCCAGCGCCCATGCCCCAACCCCCAACGGTAGCCTTTGCAGCACCGTACGGGCGCCAGCGGGGTTTTACGCTGGTTGAGTTGGTGATGGTGCTGGTCATCTTGGGCGTTTTGGCGGTGTTTGCCTTGCCCCGCATTCTGAGCAGTGGCGACACGGCAGCACGCGGCTTGCATGACAGCACGCTGTCGTACCTGCGCTACGCCCACAAAACGGCCATTGCCCAGCGGCGCACCGTGTGTGTGACCTTTACCAATACGGCGGTCAGCTTGCGGATTGCCAATGCTGCGGCAAGCTATAGCTGCGCTGGCGCCAGTGGGGTGGTGCTCAATGGCGCCGATGGCAAGGCCTCAGTCAGTGTCAGTGGCGCCGCCTATGCGGCGGCCACGGTCAAAGGCATTGGCTGCTTGGCCACACCGGCTGCATTCAGCTTTGATGGCCTGGGCCAACCGGTTAACGGCAGCGGCGTGGCGCTTGCCACCGCGCAGTGCATACAGGTTGCGAACGCGGCCAATTCCATCACCGTGGAAGCCGCCACCGGCTATGTCCATGAATAAGCGTCGCCAGCGGGGCTTTACGCTCATCGAGGTCATCATCTTTATTGTGGTGGTGGCGGCCGGTTTGGCCGGCATATTGACGGTCAGCAATACGGTGGTGAAGTCCAGCGCAGACCCGATGGTGCGTAAGCAGGCCATTGCCTTGGCCGACTCGATTCTTGAAGAGATTTTGCAAAAAGAATACGCCGACCCAGACGGCTTGCCCAATGTGGTGGAGCCCACCCGCGCCACCATGGACGATGTGGACGACTACAACGGCAAGACGCAGACGCTGTTCAACAGCAGCAGTGGCGTAGGGGGCTGGCCCGCAACGTTGGACAGCTACCAAGTCAGCATCACAGTGACCAGCGACACCACGGTGGTGGGCACGGTTGCGCTGCCCGCCAAGCGGGTTGCGGTAACGGTTGGCCGGGGTGGCGATTCGGCCACCCTGGTGGGTTACCGGGGGAACTATTGACCATGACCAGACCGCAGCGCCAAACAGGCTTTACCCTCGTCGAGTTGGTGATGGTGATCGTCATTTTGGGCGCAGTGGGCAGTATGGCGTCGGTGTTTATGAAGGGGCCTATTGACGCCTACTTTTCCAGTAGTCGCCGCGCCGCACTGACCGACGTGGCCGACGCCACGGTGCGTCGGATGGGGCGCGACATTCGCAAGGCATTGCCCAACAGCATTCGCCTGGTCGGCACCCAGTGCATTGAATTTATACCCACCCGCACCGGCGGGCGCTACCGGGTCAACGACACCATTGTCAGCCCAGCCGATGACACCAGCCTCAAGTTCACCGCGCCGGACCTCACCTTCAATATGCTGGGGAGCAATTCGCTGTTACCGGTGGACCAGCAGATTGTTGCCAACGACGTGGTGGCCGTATACAACCTGGGCATCCCTGGCGCGGATGCGTATGCGCTCGACAACACCGCCATTGTTTCGTCAGTCGTGGACGGCACTGAGACGACCATCAACATGGCCGGCAACACCACCAAGTTTCTATTGCCGTCGGGTAGCAACCGTTTTCATGTGATTCCTTGGAACGAAAAAATTGTCTCGTACATCTGCAGTGGGGGCACGCTGTACCGCAACGCCGCCAATTACCCCTACAGTTCGTCCTGCCCGGCGCCCACGTCTACGACGCCAATCATTGCCAATGGCGCGACTTGTAATTTTTCGTACGACCCGCAAGACATTCGCAACGCCTTGGTGCAGCTCAAGATGACGTTCACCAGTGCGGGTGAGGCGGTCAACATTTACCATGAGGTGCATGTCAACAACACGCCATGACCATGCGCCCCCTTATTAGCCGAAATCGGCATCGCGGCTTTGCAGCCATTGCGGCCATCTTCTTGGTGGTGACCTTGGCGGCGATGGGCGCGTTTATGGTCACGTTTTCTAACACGCAGCAAGTCACCTTGGCGCAAGACGTGCAGGGTTCGCGCGCTTACTGGGCGGCGCGTGCGGGCTTGGAGTGGGGCGTCGCCCAAGGGTTGGCGGCGTCCGCCTGCCCAGCGGCCAGCACCTTGTCAGTCGATGGGTTTTCGGTGGCGGTGGCCTGCACGCTGCAGACCTACGCGGATGGCGCCACCGTGTCGATCTTGCGCTTCACCGCTGTGGCCAGCGCACCGGGCGCGGTGGGCGGTGTTGGGTTTATTGAGCGCAGCGTGTCGGTGTCATTGGAGTTATGAGTATGACTATGCGAATTCGTGAAACTCTGGCGAGCGCCGCCCGACTGTGGGCCGGTCTGTGTGTTTTGGCGCTGTGCGCTGTTGCGCCATTGGCACAGGCCGCCACCTACGCCTACCGCTCAGCGCCTTTCGCGTATGACACGCCCAGTGGATCGGCCACCAGCGTGACATGGAACACCGCCGGGGCGTCGCCCGCCTGCACAGGCTTCCCCAACGGTGATGACGACTGGGCCGACGTTGCATTTCCTGGCGGCTTTGCCTTCACATTTGCCGGAACCAGTTACAGCAGTGTGCGGGTGTACTCCAATGGCATTGTTGCCTTCCCGCCCGCTGGGTCGGGCTTTCACCGTGACTACACCTCGGTCGCGTTGCCCGCGCCTGCATCCAATATTGCGGTCCCTGCCGGGTGCCCGAACACGGTGCCCACCAACGTGATGGTGGTCTATTGGCTCGACATCGTGGCTGGAACCGCCAACGGAACGGCTGGCGCGTCGGTTCAGTACGAGCTCTTGGGCACTGCACCCAACCGGCGATTTGTGATTTCGTGGGTCAATGTGAAGCTGTACAACCAAACCGCTCGGTATAACTTCCAAGTGGTTCTGAAAGAAAGCGCGGCGGGTCTAAATGGCAATTTTGTCTACCAATACACCACCGGGTCGTCAGACGGATCTGGTGCATCGGTGGGGGTCCAGCTGAGCACTGCGGACTACACATCATTCGCCTTCAACCAGCAGTTTATTGACACCGTACAGGGTACCGCGGTGCAGTGGTACCCCTCTAACCAATCAATTGCCAAGAGTGCGGAATACCGTTTTGACGAAAGCGCTTGGTCCGGAGCAGCCGGGGAGATTAAAGACACCTCGGGTAACTTAAAAAGCGCCACACGTACCTCGGCAAACGCGGTCAACGTGGCCGCGGGCAAGGTGTGCCGGGGCGCCACTTTTACCAACAACACCTCGAATGCGACCATTGACGCGGTGGCTACACCGATCACTCCCGCCAGTCAGGGGTCGATTGACCTCTGGTACAAATCGACCCCCAAGTGGAATTCAGTCGATTCCATGCTGTTCGATGCGACTACCGCGGCGGCTCGGCCGTTTTTTCTCGTTAAGCGGGCCTCTGGCGCCTTGCGCTTTGTCGTGACCGACAGCGCGAACGCCGTTTTGGCGACGGAGACCGCCACCGCCTATACCTACGCCGCAAACACCTGGCACCACATTGCAGTGACCTGGAACATCCGACCGGGTACCAACCAGACGGTGATGAAAATCATATTGGATGGTGTTTTGGTGACCACCAACCGCACGACGTCAACACCCGGAACCATCTCCACACTGAGCACGGTCTATATTGGCGACAACCGCACGTCGGGCGTGACGCCGAGCAGCAACGGCTCACCCAATGGCGCCAACGGCACCATTGACGAGGTGAATTTTTATGATGTTGATATCAGTGATGCACAGGCTGCAGCCGATATGAACGCGACGCGCACCAACTGCAATGCGCTAGACCACTTCCACATCATCCACAGCGGTTCGCTGGTCAATTGCGATGGTGCAACTGCCAACGTCACCGTTGAGGCGCACGACGCCACACACGCCCTGATATCGCTCGCGGGTTTGACGCTGAACCTGTCAACGAGTACTGGAAACGGGACTTGGTCTAACGTGGCAGGGGGCGCTATCAATCCCGTGACAAATTTGGGCGGGGGTGCCGCGACCTACACTTTTAGCAACGAAAGCGCCGTGACCTTGGGGCTGTCGAATACCTTTATTGAGTCGCTCAATATCAACACCCTGTCGGGTGGCATTACTGAGAGTAGCGGTGCCGCCGCTACCTGCGTGGCTGCGGACTACACCGTGGGCAGCGTGTGTGATGCCAATCTGAGTTTTGATGCCGCGGGGTTCCGATTTGTGAATACATCGGGTGCCAACATCACTAACCAGGTTGCTGGCACTGACTCGGGTAACTTTTATTTGCAGGCGGTCAAAACCAGTTGCGCCACACCGGGGGCGTGCGCGGGTGTGTGTACGGCGCTGTTTCCGTCAGGAACTTCGGTGAGTATTGATTTGGCTTCCGAGTGTGTGAACCCGTCGAGTTGCCAGGCCGGGCAGGCGGTGACGTTTACACCAGGTGCGGGCGCAGGTGCTGCCGGCGTAATCGCCACGAACGCGTCCGGTGCAGTGTCGGCCGGTTCGGGGTCGTATACGGCCCGCTCGTTGACCTTCAATGCCGGTGGGGCTAATCCAACACCATCGGTGCCGTTTACCCTGAACTATTCGGATGTGGGGCAGATACGGCTTTGGGCCCGCTACACCGGCGCCCCGGTCGCCGTGTCTGGAAACTCCGCCAATTTTGTGGTGGCACCGGCCAAGTTTGCCGTTGTGCCGGCCGCTGGGCCGCTCAAGGCTGGCATCAATTTCTCCGCCACGGTCAAGGCGCAAAACAGTGCCAACGCGACAACACCCAATTTTGGCAACGAGTCGAGCCCGGTCGGTGCCACGGTGACTTTTGGCAAGTGCCAGCCGACAGGCGCAGGGTCTTCCAATGGGGCCTTTACTGGCGGCCCTGCCGTTTTCACCAATGGGGTTGCTGCGCTTGGTAACCTCAATTGGAGCGAAGTGGGCAATGGTGACCTGACGGCCACGCTGACCGGTGCCAATTACCTGGGGTCGGGTCTGAGTGCAACGGGTAACTCTGGCACGGCGGGCACCGTCTGCAACACCGGGGCTACCGCACCCAAAGCGGGTAATGTGGGCGCTTTCATACCGGACCACTTTGACACGGTGCTGACCCAAGCCTGCGGCACCTTTAGCTACTCTGGCCAGCCTTTTACGGTGCAGGTTAAAGCGATGAATGGGGCCGCGTCCCCTGTGCTCACGCAAAATTACAACGGCACGGTAAGTACCACCCCCAATTTCGCCAAAGCGGTAAATTTGTCAGAGGGCAACGCCGTGGCTGGCGGCGCACTGACCAATACTGCGGTGGCGCTGACCGCATTCACCAATGGGTTGGCCAGTACCGCCACCCCCACCTTTACCTTCACCTCCAAGACGACTGGGCCCGCCACCGTCAAGGTTCGAGCGGTTGATACCGATGGTGTTTCCTCCTTACGCGCGGTTGCGGCTAGCAGCATTGAGGGTACTACGGTGTTGCGCGCCGGTAGGGTACGACTGACCAATGCGTATGGCTCTGAGTTGCTTGACCTGCCTGTGAATATGCGTGCGGAGTACTGGAGCGGCGCGGCGTGGATTCAAAATACTGATGACAGTTGCACGGGTGACACGGCTACGCAACCCACCAACGGGGTTGTGGTGACATTAACCCAGACGTTGGCGCCGCCAACCTGTGTGCTTGACACCGGTGCGCCTGGACGCAGCGGTGCAGGTTGCGCCGTAGCGGGGGCGACAGCGCCCATCGACAAGCAGTTTCGCAAGGGGGTGTTCATGGTGACTGGCCCTGCTGCGTTGCAAAAAGGCGACTTCAATTTGTGGCTCAAAGCGCCTACTGCTGCAGGCACAGTTAAAGTGGACGTGGACGTGCCACCATGGTTGGAGTTTCCTTGGGTGAGTGTGGGTAGTACTGACCCCAGTGCGCGGGCAACTTTCGGTGTCTTCAAAAGCCCGTTGATCTACCGACGCGAAAACTATTGACCGGTTTACACCCCCGAATTTGTGGACAATGCGTTGAAAAGCCCGTATATCCTTCACATGGATCCGAGGCTAGCTACTAAAATGAGAGCAGACATGTCCCTTGATTCAATAACAATGATCGAAGCACACAGCATTCCTTTGCGCGCAGGAGCGCGAAAGTCATTCTGACTATGCGTTGGCCCTGGACGCGCAAGTCATCCAAAGACCAGTTCGTAGTGTCCTGGTCGGGCAAGACCTTGGCGTTTGTGCGCGCCCAAGAAAAGGGCGACGGAAACTTCACGGTGCTGCAGTGGGGCGTTGCGCACCAGGGCGAAGACAGCATGGACGACTTTGTTCGTCGCCTTCAAGCCTTGGGCTTAAAAGGGGGCGTGGCGCACATCATGCTGCGCGCAGACCAATACCAATTACTCCAGGTGGAGGCACCACCCGTGGCCCCCGAAGAATTGCGCGCGGCCGCGCGCTACCAAATCCGCGACATGATTAGCGCCCATATTGACGACATCACCATGGACGTGTTGCGTGTGGGCGATGGCCAAAATAAAGCTGCCAATCAGTTGTTTGTGGTGGCGGCTCCTACGGCCAATGTGCGCGAAACACTGGATTTGGCCGAAGCCATGCATTGGGCGGTGACGGTCATCGATGTACAAGAGACCGCGCAACGTAATTTGCAAAGCGCCATGGCGCGACGCGAGGGGCGACTCGACAGTGCGGACGCGTTTTTGATGATCGCCCGTGACCGCCAAGCCGTGCTAACCATCAGTGTCAATGACGAACTGTATTTCAGCCGCAGGCTGGATTTGCCAGCGGGCTTTTTGGATATGAAATGGGCGACCGTCAACGCGGCCGCTGCACCGGCAGTGGACGCCTATACGCCGGTAGCGGAATACGTTCCAGATTACAGCGTAGGCGGTGCTTCGCATGGCGTAGATTACTCTGGCGCGGCCGCCATGCCCGGCGAAATCGACGACGGCGACAAGGTGCAGCGTGTGCTGGATGAAGTGCGGCGTTCGATTGAACTATGGGGGCGCGCGTGGTCCAACATGCCATTGGCCGGACTGCGGGTTTCTGCGGGCGATCGCTCCGACGAATTGGCAATATGGTTGCGCCGCGAGATGGGGTTGACGGTCTCCACCATGGATCTGAGCACCCAGTTTGAGGGCTTCGCGGGCGGTGATGCCGCAGACTTGGCCTATTGCGTGCCGCTGTTGGGTGTGCTTTTGCGCACCGAGACTCGAAAGCTGTAGCGCCATGGCCCAGCAAATCAATCTGTGTACGCCGATACTGCTCAAGCCGAAGCACTATTTTTCGGCACAAACCATGGCCCAGACGGTGGGCGTTTTTGTGGTCCTGGGCGGACTGCTGTGCGCTGCTTGGGTGTGGAATTTAAAGCAGGCGACTGACGGATACAGCCGCGTCATGGCCGGGCAAGCGCAAGAACTTGAAGGCTTGCAAAGTGCCATACAGCGTGGGCGGGCAGCCGCTGGCCCGGTGGATGCGACCTTGTTGGCGCAGCAGCGCTCGGCACGTTCAACCTTGCAGCAGCGTCAAGCGCTGTTGGCCGCCTTGCAGCAGGGCGTGATGGCACCTGGCTGGGGGCATTCGGACCGCTTGCAGTGGGTTGCACGCAGTATTCCGGCCCCGGTCTGGGTGAGTAACATCAAAATGGACGTGGGGCAGTTTGAGGTCAGTGGCTTCACCTTGGAGCCCGCTGCCTTGAACGACTGGGTTGGCAAATTGGCCACCAACCCATTGATGCAGAGTATGAAACTGGCCACAGTGAAGGTGGAGAACGTGGCCGCTGCCGAGTTGCGGCCGCCCGTGGGCACGACCGCGAGCACGGCGGCAGCGTCACGCCCGGTGTGGTCGTTTAGTTTGGTGAGTGCCGTGCCGCCGCCTG
The DNA here is from genome assembly GCA_038230175.1 of Burkholderiales bacterium. GTDB lineage: Bacteria > Pseudomonadota > Gammaproteobacteria > Burkholderiales > Burkholderiaceae_C > Allorhodoferax. The sequence goes on along the minus strand of JBBRNS010000060.1, from coordinate 6,432 downwards.
CTGCGTCAGCACCGGTACCAGGAGGTGCCCGGTGAAAGCCTATTGGACCAAATATTCCGCCCGGGTGGACGTGCTCAGCCTGCGCGAGCGGGTGTTTTTATTCCTTTCAATCTTGGCAGTGTGTATGGCCTTGGCCGACGTGGTGTGGCTCACCCCCGCACAGCAGGCCCACCAGCAGATGCGCCAGCGATTTGCCGCGCAAGACGCGGAGTTGTTGCGCCTGCGTGCCGAGTTGCAAGGGCTTACCCAACCCGCAGATGCCAGTAAGACCGCACGCGAAGCGGTTGCCGCCGACCAAGCCCAGCTCGACGCGGTTAACCAAGACATCCTTGCCCAGGTGCCGCAGGCCGGAAATGGCCTGGCCATGGAGCAGGTGTTGGTGCAGTTTTTGCGCAAACACGAAGGCTTGACGCTGGTGAGTACCGGTACGGTCAATGCCGAAATGCCTGAAATCGCCGCAGCGGGCGTGGCCATAGCTGGCGCGCCATTGGGGTTAATCAAGCGTGGCATGGAATTGAAGGTCTCTGGCCCGTATCCAGACCTGGTGCGTTACGTCAAACATCTCGAAACGGCATTGCCCACTCTGCGTTGGGGCACCTTAGAACTCAAAAGCGACAAGCAGCCGCCGGAGTTGACGATGCAGGTGTTTGTGGTGGGGGTGCGTCCATGATGCGCGCCTTTGGCTTGGCATTTTCGCGCTTGGCATGGGTTCCGGTGTTTTTTGCACTGAGTGGTCTTGCCCCGGCACCGGCCCAAGTTCGCGATCCGACGGAGCCCCCGGCGCAGGCATTTCCGGCCACTGGCGGTGGTGACAATGCCAACCCCAAAACTCCATGGGGCACCGATGGCACGGCTGTGGTCGTGCGCAACGGGAAATCCTATTTGGTGGTGGACACGCGGCTCTATGCAACCGGTCAAAAAGTGGGGTCGTGGCGCATAGAGCGTATTACTGAAACAGAGGTTTGGCTCAAAGACGGCGCCGTGCGGCGCAAAGTAGCGCGGTTTGACGGCATTCAACGCCGAGCAGCAGTAACGCAGCCCTCAGCAGCGACCAGCGGCCCTAAGGCCAAAGCACGCAGGGCCAGCACAATGACTAAGAAGGCAAAAGCACCATGATGGAACCGATTCACACCGATTCAGCGCGCAGCACCGCTGCGCGACGACCTTGGGTTTGTGCCAGTACCAGCGTCGTCTTGGCAGTGGCACTGCTTGGCGGTTGCGCCACCGAGCGCCCTTTGCGCACGCCCGATGTCACGGCGGCGATCCGCGCGGAAATGGCGCCACCGATTCCAGCGGCGACAACTGCGGTGCCGGCGAGGGTCAGTGACGCGTTGGCTGAGCCGAGCGCACCCGTTGCGCCGGTGGTGGCTGAGGCGCGCCTCGATTTGCTGGTGAACAATGCACCGGCACGGGATGTCTTTTTGGCCATCGTGGCTGACACCCGCTACAGCATGTTGATGCACCCCGATGTCAGCGGCACCCTGTCGGTGACGCTGCGTGGCGTTACGGTGACTGAGGCACTTGAAGCGATACGCGATGTATATGGCTACGATTTCAAAATAGAAGGGCGTCGCATCACGGTATTCGCCCCAACCCTTCAAACGCGGGTATTTACTGTTAATTACCCCACGTCGCAACGCGTGGGGAGCAGTGACCTGCGGGTGTCCTCGGGCGGGGCCACACAAAGCTCACCTTCGGGCGGTACCGGTGGTACCACGGGTTCCGCAGCTGGTGCATCGGGCACTGGACAGCAGACTACCGGCAGCCAAGTGTCTACCACTTCTAAAACCGATTTTTGGGCGGAGCTCACTGGTGCGGTGCGTGCCTTGGTGGGCGACGGTACCGGCCGCAGCGTGGTGACCAGCCCGCAGGCAGGCATCATGGCAGTGCGTGCGATGCCCGAGGAGCTGCGCCAAGTTGACAAGTTTCTCAAGGCTGCCCAGATTGCCGTGCAGCGCCAAGTCATGCTCGAAGCCAAAGTGGTTGAGGTGGAGTTGCGCGACGGCTCGCAAAGTGGTGTGAACTGGGCTGCCTTTGGTGGGGACACCAACACCACGCTCGCGGTCGGCGTATTGGGCAGTGGCGTTGCCAACACCAACGCCTTGTTAAGTGGCGGAACAACGGTGTTGTCCAACATTGTTCCCGTGCCGGCGGTGTCTACTGGCGGGGGCCTGTTCGGCTTGGCGCTGGCGACCAACAACTTCGGCGCGGTACTGGGGTTTTTAGAGTCTCAGGGCGACGTGCAGACGCTCTCCAGCCCACGGGTAGCGACATTGAATAACCAAAAAGCCGTGCTCAAAGTCGGGACGGACGAGTATTTTGTGACCAATGTGTCTGGTGGTACCAACACCCCCGCTACTGCCACGGCGGCCAGCACAAGTACCATGCCAACGATTGCATTGACGCCATTTTTCTCGGGCATTTCATTGGACGTGACCCCCCAAGTGGACGACAGCACCAACATCACCCTGCATGTACATCCGTCATTGACAACGGTGACCGAGAAAACCAAGAATATCGATTTGGGAAGCGTGGGGAACTACCGACTGCCACTGGCATCGAGCAGCGTCAATGAGACTGACACCTTGGTGCGTATCCAAGACGGCACCATCGTGGCCATTGGTGGCCTGATGCAGATGGAGTCGAGCCGCTCTACCTCAGGGCTGCCCGGCACGGGCAACTCGGCCTTGCTTTCATCCTTGTTTGGCAACAAGGCAGTAATGGGGCGCAAGAAGGAAGTGATCGTGTTGATCAAGCCCACCATCATCCGAACCGCCGAAGACTGGGAGCAACACAACCGCCGCGCCCGTGCAGCCATCGACGACATGGATGCGGCGCGGGCCCGTGTCATTCGCCTGGACGGTAGCGTGGAGCAGTAATGTACCTGGGGCACTTTGCGCTGCGGGAGAGCCCGTTTTCCATCACACCGGATACCGCTTTTTTTTACCCGCATGAAAGTGCGCAGGCTGCCCTCAATACTCTTTTGGTGGCCTTGCGCAGTGGCGAGGGTTTTCTGAAAATCGTGGGCGAAGTGGGTTGTGGCAAAACAGTGCTGTGCCGACTGTTGCTCAAAACGCTGCACGCCGAATGCGTCACGGCCTACATTCCCAACCCGGATATGGGGCCCAACGATTTGTTGATGGCTTTGGCCCATGAATTGAACATCGTGCTGACCACGCCGGTCAATCGCCACAGCGTGTTGACGGATTTGCGGGACTGCCTGCTGCGCCACCACAGCGAGGGTAGGAGAGTCATTGTGTGTATTGACGAAGCGCAGGCAATACCGGTGCGTACGGTAGAGAGTTTGCGCTTGTTGTCGAATTTGGAAACGGAAAAGCGCAAGCTCTTGCAGTTGGTTTTGTTTGGACAGCCCGAGTTGGACGCGCTGCTGGCGTTGCCAGAAATTCGCCAGCTTTTGCAGCGTATTACCTTTAGTGAATATTTGGGGCCGATACACGCAGACCGGGTTCCGGTTTACTTAGCGCACCGGATGGCCACCGCAGCAGTGGACGCCCACACCGATACCCATGTGTTCGAGCCCGCCGCAGCTAAGGCCATTGCCCAAATAAGCGCGGGCGTTCCCCGCATGGTGAACGTCTTGGCCCACAAATGCCTGATGTTGGCGTACGGCGAAGACGTGCACCGGGTCACCAAAGCACACGTTATTTTGGCTGCCAGCGACACACCCGGCGTGTCCAAGCGTGCGCCGTGGTGGCGACGCTTATGGCGTGGTGTCAGGTCGGGAACGCAAACCTTGCGGGCCGCTGGGAGTAACCCGCGCCTGCCGGTAATGGGAGGCCAGTTGTGAGCGTGGTCAACAAGATGCTGCGTGACTTGGATCAACGCCATGTCGCGCACCCGGCAGACTCAGCACTGAAGCAAGGAACCCACAGTGTGGCGGGCGGCGGTGTGGGTGTTTCGACGGCGCGAACGGGTAGGTCTATTGGCCTTGTCGCTGTCCTGTGCGTGTTACTGGGCGCATTGGCTTGGTATGGCACGCACAAGGGCACGCAGGGCGTTGAAATGGCCGTGCCTAATCCGACGTTGGCGATCGAGCCTTCACCTGTGATCGTCGAAGCCGCTACTGTGCCGCTGCCGTCCGCAACGCCGCCTTCGCAGCCTGTCAATGTGCCCTTGCTGAGCAGTACGCCGGTCTTGAAAAGTCCAGCAGTGGCACCGCCACCCAGCCAAAGCGCGGCATTGCGCAAGCAGTCCGCTATTTCTCCCCAGGCCCCAGTTGCCCGTAGCGTTGCCGACGTGGGGGTCGTGCCGGTGGTTTCACTGCGAATGGAATCCATGCTGTCGACGCACCAGCTGGCGGCGTTGGTTGGCGAGCCCAAGGCGCCAGCCGCCGCGAAGCCCGCCACCCCCGCCAAGCCGGCGCTTGATATGGCGCCCAATTCGCAGCGCCAGCAACAGGCCAGCGTGGATGCACTCGCACAGGCACAAACCCTTTGGAGCGCCGGGTCACACGCTGCCGCCATTGACCTTGTGCAGCAAGCTGTCGACGCCGCCGAACGTGCGGTCAAAGCGGGTAGCAGCCCGGTTGGTAACCCGGTACTGCAGTCCTTAGTGCGGGAACTGACACGTATGCAAATGGCGCAGGGTCGTCATGGGGCCGTCTGGGACTTGCTGTCGCAGTTAGAACCTGTTTTGGGCAACGCGCCAGACCTCTGGGGTCTGCGCGGGAATACCGCGCAACGCTTAGGTCGCCATGCCGACAGCGTTCGTGCCTACACGATGGCGCTGCAGTCGCGCCCTAACGAGCAGCGTTGGATGTTGGGCGCCGCCGTTTCTATGGCCGCCCTAGGGCAGACCGACCAAGCCGCCGCCATGGCTGAAAAGGCCCAAGGCGTGGGGGACATCAGCCGCGAGGTACAAACCTATTTGCAACAGATGGGCGTGCCCATAAAGGCGCGCTGACAGCTTGCGGCGCTAGCGCCCCACCCAGACAGGTGGGCGCTTTTCTTGAAACGCGCGTTGCCCCTCTTGGGCGTCTTCGGTCAAGGTGAATAACGCGATCTGGCTCTCAGTAAAAGCCATGCTTTCTTCAAAGGACATAGCCTCTATCTTTTTCATCGTGTACAAACCGCGCCGGATCGCAGCGGGCGATTTGTCCAGAAGCCGGTCTAGCAACCATTGCAGGCGTACATCAACATCCGCGTCCACATAATTTACAAGGCCGTAGTCAAAGGCTTGTTGCGCGGTGATGGGCTCGCCGGTTAGGCACATTTCGGCCAGTTTGCGCCGGGGAATCAGGTGCTGCAGCACGCTGAGAACCTGTGCAGGGAATACGCCTACTTTGACCTCAGGCAGTCCAAAAACACAATGACTGGCCGCTATCGCCATGTCACACATCGCTAGCAAGCCCATGCCACCGGCCATACAGGCACCATTGACACGCGCGATCAGCGGAATATGGCTCGCTTTGGCCGCGCGCAGCAGCCGGGCCAAGTGGCCGTGGGGTTCTGAATAGTCGGTGGTAAAGGCATTTGCCGCTTGCAAATCTGCCCCAGCGCAAAAAGCCTTGATGCCACCGCCGGTGATCACAATCGCACGGATGTCACGTTGCCCCTGCGCCGCTTCAATGGCGCTGGTCATTCCGGCCAATACGCCGTGGCTCATGGCGTTGCGCCGCGCCTCGCGGGTAATAGTCAGCCGCAGTACAGCACCGGTTTGTGCAACCGACAATTCTTCGTTGGCTTCAGGCATGCAGGGCAATGGGCGCATGGTAGCGAGACAGAGTTGGTTTCGCAGGGGCGGGCGCCCAGCCCGCATCGAGCCACGTTTTAAGTGGCTTGGCCACGCGTTGGAAAACCACGTTGTAGTCCTCCAGCATGGCCTGCACCAGTTCGGGGTGCATGGTGATGGTTGCGCGTTCTTTTGGCGTCAACTCGATCGCTTGGCTAATGCGGGTGAAAGTGGGGTCATTGCTGCTACAACGCTGCAGGGCATCGATTAGGCCGCAGACCATGTCCAACTGCTGCATGGCATGAAGGTGTTCTTGATACAGTTCGGGCGTGGCGGTAAAGGTGCAGACGACATGGTGGCCCATAGCCTCGCGCAGGAGGGGCTCTGACGCGTCCATAGTGAACACAAAGACTTGGGGTCTAAAGCGCGACGCCGTGCTGGTGTCGACCGCTTGGCGCGAGGCACTGAGGGTGTGTTGGGCAAACTGTGGGCATTGATCCCATGCAGTGCCCATCAGTGCCGGAAGCGCTTTGAGGCGCTGGTCCACCAGGCTGACTCGCTTGATGCCGGGCAGGCGTTCCTTGATTTGGCGGGTGGTCAGGTGGCTCACGCCAAAGTCCAACACCGCAAATTTGAGTTGGCTCATTCGGTGGACTTCTTTCTGGTCAGGCGCCGACTCGGTGGCACCGGGGGGTGGAGCACGTCCACATCAATTGTTTCGCGCAGCTTGATACGGACTTG
>JBBRNS010000059.1:0-18606 GCA_038230175.1 Burkholderiales bacterium | reverse complement strand
GTGCTGCTCCCAAATCTTGGCGGTCATCTTCATGCTTGTTTCTCCATCTGAATTTAGATGGGCCAAGCGTGCGCAATTCAGGGATGACTGACAAGGTTGGGGTTCATGGAGCGCTTACGAATATTGCCCCCACGCTCCGCCGCTGCGCGGGTCGCTGCCCCCCAAGGTGGCTGATTCGCCTTGGGGCGGCCCAGCGGCGAATCGGCCTCAATCCAGTGTCACCACCACCGGTGCGTGGTCGCTGGGGCGCTCGTTTTTGCGCGGTGCTTTGTCGATAACACAAGCCCGTGCCAGCCCTTTGATCGGCTCGCTGACCAGAATGTGGTCGATGCGCATGCCACGGTTGCGGCGAAAGCCAAAGTCGCGGTAGTCCCACCACGAATAGCTTTTTTCCGGCTGGGGAAACAAGCGATAGCTGTCGTGCAGGCCCAATGCAACCAGGGCTCGCAGGTGGTAGCGCTCTTCCTCAGTGCAGTGGATTTGCTCGACCATGCCCACGGGGTCCCACACGTCGAGGTCGTCAAAGGTGATGTTGTAGTCCCCCATCAGCACCAGCTTGGGGTGCAGCACTAGCTCGGTGCGCACCCAGTCGCGCAGGCCTTTGAGCCAGTTCATTTTGTACTCAAACTTGTCGCTGCCGGGCTCTTGCCCATTGGGAAAGTACGCGCCTATCACCCGAATGTCCCCCGCCATGGCGCTGATAACGCGCGCCATGTCGTCGTCAAAACCGGGGATGTTTTTAACCACATCGGTCACCGGCAGGCGGGTGAGCAGAGCTACACCGTTGTAGGTCTTCTGACCAAACCACTGGGCGTGGTAACCCGCGGCCTGCAGGGCATCGGCGGGGAACTTGTCGTCTGTCATCTTCAGCTCTTGCAGGGCCAGAACGTCGACCGGGTTGGCAGCCAGCCAGTCCAGCACCTGGGGCAGGCGCACGCTGAGGGAGTTGACGTTCCAGGTGGCGAGTTTCATTGTGTTTTTCAGTGCAATTTAGGCCTGCGGCCCTCGTGGAGCCTGCGCAGCCAGCTATCAAATGTGTAGCGCTGCCAGGAGGCCAACCAGCGCTCCGGCGCCGCCGACTATGAACATGCCGTATTCCAGCCATTTCTTCTTGGTCAGAATGGCAATGGCGGCCAGGGCAATGGCCACTTGCAAGGCGGTGGTGGCCTGGGCCCAGCGGTGGTGCTGGTGCATCTGTTCGTCCGACTTTTGATCCCACTCAGTGGCCTCGGTCTCCATCTTTTCTGCCACCGTTTTGATCTCGGCCTTTTCTTTCTCGTAACGCTCGGCTTTGGCTTGATAGGTGGGCTGCTTCTCAGCCGGCGCTAAATCGCGCGCCAGTTCGGCTAAGGCCTGCTTGGTGCTCTTGGACTGGTAGAAGTTCCACTGGTTGGAGGCTTCGGTTTTGCGGATGGCGGCGTTGTTTTTGTACAGGCCTGCATTAGCCTGCGTGGCGCCGCCCATGTAGCCGAAAATCGCTCCTACTGTGGCGATGATGGCAGTGAACATAGCAATCTGGTTAATCAATCCGGCGTTGGTGTCGTCACCGTGGCCACCACCGTGGGTGGCGTGCTCCAGCGCGTGGTCATGCGGGCCGTGTACGTGAAAACCGTGTTCTGACATATCAAATGCTTTCGGGGTGTTGGTTGGTGTAGGTCACAAAAGAATACGACAGCCCTGTGGCAGAGGTGTGACGCTCGCGCGCTGCCTCAATCCAGTTAGGACCAAAGGTGGGGGCAAACGCGTCGCCCTCAAAGGGGGCGTCGATCTCGGTGACTACAGCGCTGTTGGCAAAAGGCAGCGCTTCGGCGTATATTTGCGCGCCACCGATGACCCAGACATTCTCGGATTGCTCACAAAGTTGTAGCGCCTCGCGCAGGTTTGACGAGGGTTGGGCGCCAGTTTCGTTCCAATTTTGTTGCCGGGTGATGACCACGTTGGCGCGCCCGGGTAGGGGGCGAAACCGTGGCGGCAATGAATCCCATGTTTTGCGCCCCATGATGACGGGGCATCCCAGGGTGACACGTTTGAAATGCGCCAGGTCCTCGGGCAAGTGCCAGGGGAGGGCGTTGTCCTTGCCGATCACGCCGTTGGATGCACGGGCAAATATCAGGTGCAGCTTCATACGGGCCATCAAACCGCAACCGGCGCCTTGATGGCGTCGTGGCATTGGTAGCCCAACACCTCAAAGTCTTCAAACTGGTAGTCAAACAGGCTGTCAGGCTTGCGTTTGATGTTCAGCGTGGGGTAGGCAAACGGGGCGCGGCTTAATTGCAGTTCTACCTGTTCATGGTGGTTGCTGTAGATGTGGCAGTCGCCACCGGTCCAGATGAAGTCGCCCACCTCCAGGTCGCACTGCTGCGCCACCATGTGGGTGAGCAGGGCGTAGCTGGCAATGTTGAACGGCACGCCCAAAAAGATGTCGGCGCTGCGTTGGTACAACTGGCAGCTCAAGCGGCCTTTGCCGCCTGCTTGCGTGGCAGGCGCCACGTAAAACTGGAAGAACGCGTGGCAGGGCATCAGCGCCATCTTCTCTAGGTCGGCCACGTTCCAGGCACTGACGATGATGCGGCGCGAATCTGGGTTGGCCTTGAGGGTTTTGATGACTTCGCTGATCTGGTCAATGTGGCCGCCGTTAGGCGTGGGCCAAGAGCGCCACTGCACGCCGTAGACAGGCCCTAAGTCGCCATCGGGCTTGGCCCACTCGTCCCAAATAGAGACATTGCGCTCTTTGAGCCAGTTGTTGCTGCTTGAGCCGGTCAGGAACCACAGCAACTCTTGAATGATGGAGCGCAAGTGCACCTTCTTGGTGGTCACCAGCGGGAAGCCCTCGTTCAGGTCAAACCGCATTTGGTAGCCAAATACGCTGCGCGTGCCGGTGCCGGTGCGGTCCATCTTGGTGACGCCCGTGGTGAACACGTGGCGCATGAAATCTTCGTACTGGGAGCGAATGGGGTGGGGTGTTGTCATGTTGATTGCCGCCAAAGGTGCGCAAATTGTAGGCGCAGCCTTAAAATAGCGGGTTGAGCTGTCCACGGCTTGACCCTGGCAACCCTTCTTCACCCCAAGCGCTCCGTTAACCGCAGGAAGTTCGTTTACATGTTCCCAAAAGCGCCCAAGTCGCACCTTAGTACCGACGTCGAGTCCCAGATTGAACAAATGCAACTGGATAAAGAAACGGCCGAGCGCCAGCTGACCGAGGCTGCCTTGGCCTACCACCGCGCCCGCAACGCCGACGACATTGGCGGCAAAATTTCGATTAGCGTGACCAAACCCGTGGGCGGCATGGACGACCTGGCCCTGGCCTATTCCCCCGGCGTAGCCGCGCCCTGCCTAGCCATTGAGCGTGACCCGTCTTTGGCCTATGAATACACCGCCAAGGGCAACTTGGTAGGCGTTATTACCAACGGCACAGCGGTGCTGGGCCTGGGCAATATTGGCGCGCTGGCGGGCAAGCCGGTGATGGAAGGCAAGGCGGTGCTGTTCAAGCGCTTTGCCGGTATCGACGCGTTTGACATCGAGATTGACGAGACCGACCCCGCCAAGCTGATTGCCATCATCGCCAGCCTGCACCCCACCTTTGGTGGCATCAACTTGGAAGACATCAAAGCGCCTGAGTGTTTTGAGATTGAGCGCACCCTGCGCGCGCGCCTGCCCATCCCGGTGTTCCACGACGACCAGCACGGCACCGCCATCGTGGTGGCGGCCGGCATGCTCAACGCCCTGCACCTGCAAGGCAAAACGCTGGATGAGGCCAAGGTGGTGTGCAACGGCGCAGGCGCAGCCGCCAACGCCTGCCTGGAGCTGTTGCTGAGCCTGGGTCTGCACAAGCACAACGTGGTGGTGTGTGACTCCAAGGGCGTCATCTACACCGGGCGCGGTGCCAAGGGCGACGACGGCGAAAAAGCCGCCTGGGCCCGCGACACCGAAGCCCGCACCCTGGCCGACGCCATGGTGGGCGCCGATGTGTTTTTGGGCCTGTCCGGCCCCGGCGTGGTTAACCGTGAAATGGTGCTCAGCATGGCGGCCAAACCGGTGGTGTTTGCCTTGTCTAACCCCGAGCCAGAAATTCGCCCTGAACTGGTGCTGCAAGTGGTGCCCGACGCGATCGTCGCCACCGGCCGCTCGGACTACCCCAACCAAGTCAACAACGCGCTATGCTTCCCCTATCTGTTTCGCGCCGCGCTGGACGTGGGCGCCCCGCAAATCAATGAAGCCATGAAGGCTGCTGCCGTACGCGCCCTGGCCGACTTGGCACGTGAAGACAGCAGCTTTAGTGCCGAGAAGCTGCTCCCCACCTTGCTCGATTCCCGCCTGTTGGTGGCCGTTTCCTCCCGCGTGGCCCAGGCCGCCGTGGACAGCGACAACGCCCGCAACCACCACTACAACGCCGACGCCTACCGCGTGCGGCTGGAGCAGTTGGCGCGCAAGTTGGCGAGCAACTAAGGCATTGAAAATTTAGTGCCGTTTGGGGCTGTAGCCCTCGCCGTTATTGCGCGGGCAGCTATCGTATGAATAGCTGTTTTTTGCCTAAAGCCTTCTTGGCGACAACGCGGCAGAGGTCACGCCGGTCAAGCCGTGCGCCCGCCGCGGTGAGCCCTGCATTCGCTTGATGCAGGTCAATATATGGAAACCCCAAGGGTGGGAGCATGGGCACTCCTTACGTTGATGTAGCCACATACGCCATGACAGCCTCCGACATTGAATTTCCGCGCGACAGCCTGTTGAGCGACGACTTCGCCCACATTGCAGACCCCGCAGCCTATGGGCGTGTGCCAGACACGGCACCGGCCCCCTTGCAGGCAGAGGGTGCATTGCAATTACCCATTAACGAGCAGGGTATGGCGCGCAGCCTTGAGGAGTTGCTTGAGCTGCTGAGCACAGGCCGCTACCGCGTGCTGCCGTTGGAGAGCATGGCCTTGCTGGGTGCGGGTGTGGGCCGCAGCTGCCTAGTGGAAGCCTTGAATGCGCGTGCGTCATACCCGTCGGATGACAGTGCTGAGTTGGCTGCACGCTTGGTGGGCCATGGCACTGTGCCGGGGCGCTGTACGGTTGATGTGCAGAAAGTGTTGCGGGTTACCTCGGTACTGCGGTGTGTGCCGGTGGTGGAATTGCTCGATTTTGAGCCAGACCCGAGCGCCTTGGAGCTGTTGCCTGGTGACATGGCCGAGCGCTTTCAAGTGCTGCCGCTGCGCCGCGATGGTGATGTGCTCATGCTGGCTATGGCGCAACCGCTGGATGCCGAACAACAAAGCCTTATTCGCTTTGTCATCCGTTGCCGCCTGGTGGCCGTGCTGGCTGTTGCCGAAGACCTGGGGCACGCGATTCGGCGTTGTTACACCACTGGCCAAGATGCCAACGAACTCGAATCGCTCACCGTGAATGAGTTGGAGACCGGCACCGAAGAAGAAGAACAGCGCCTGTGGAGCGAGGCCGAGGCCTTGGCACGGCAAGCACCTATTGTGCGGTTGGTCAATAGGCTCTTGACCGACGCCGTGCACCGGCGCGCCTCGGACATCCACATTCGCCCGGGCGCCAAAACCTTTGAGGTGCTGTACCGCATAAACGGCACCTTGGTGCCCGTGCGGTCATTGCGCCGCGCCTTGCTGCCCCCGGTGGTCGGACGCATCAAGATTTTGGCCAGCATGAACAGCGCCGAACACCGCTTGCCACAAGACGGGCGTATCCGCATCACCGAAGGCGGCGCGGGTATTGACCTGCGCATCTCCATCATTCCGTCCCAGTTTGGAGAGAGTGTGGTCATACGGGTGTTGGCCCGTACGGCAAATATGCGCAGCCTGGACGCGATTGGTTTTGATCCGTTTGATTTAACCCGTTTACGCGACCTGTTGCGCCGCAGTATGGGTATTGTCTTGGTGACGGGGCCTACTGGGTCGGGAAAGACCACCACGCTGTACGCGGCGCTGCAAGAGGTGGTGCAGCAAAACGTGAACGTAATTACCGTGGAGGACCCGATTGAATACGAGCTGCAAAACGTCGTTCAGATTCAGGTCAACCCCCTCATTCACTTTGACTTTGCGCAAGCCCTGCGCCACATCCTGCGCCATGACCCGGACGTGATTCTGATTGGCGAGATGCGCGACTACGAGACCGCCAAAATCGCGGTCGAGAGTGCACTCACTGGACATCTGGTGTTTAGCACACTGCACACCAACGACGCCGCAAGTGCGTTGGTGCGCTTGATCGAAATGGGGGTGGAGCCCTACCTGATCCGCTCAGCCGTCATTGGTGTCTTGGCACAGCGCCTGGTACGCACCAATTGCCCGCATTGCAAGGCGGTTGAGCCGGGCGATGCACTCATGCGCATCAACCTTGATGTGACACCCGAAGAAGCGTTTTGGTATGGCGTGGGTTGCGAGCACTGCCACCACACCGGCTTTGCCGGGCGCCAGGCGATTTACGAACTGCTGGTGATGGACCAATCACTGGCCCAACAGATTGACAAGGGTGTTTCGGCCGACGTGTACCGCAGCAGCGCACTGGCCAGCCACATGCGCAGCCTGCCAGCCAACGGCATTAAATTGGCTCGCACAGGGGCTGTGTCACTGGCAGAGGTGTACCGCGCCTGTATGTGAGCTTTTCGGGCAGGCCCTGGTGCATTCCTAGGCATTGGTGCCTTCAAGTTGTGGACCTGGCGCCACGGGTGATTTGCGGTGCTGCATGACCAGGGCAAACTTTCCCATGACTTCAAAAACGGTGCGGTTCGCGCGCCTCGTTACACTGGCGAAACGTATTGCCAAATAGCGTCATAACACCATGTTTACTTTTCACGCCCCAAAGTATCCGCGTCAAAGCTGCAATTTTAAAAAATCGGCAGTTGCGGGCCGAAAGACCTTCAGTATTTGGCGTGACGGGCCTGTGTTTCAGCTCGTGGCCGTGTTGATATTCGTGCTCACGGCCTTTGGTGTCGGCGCTGCGCGCGCGGCCGGGCCCGAATGCGCGCGGCCGTTCAGCTTGGCTTTGCACGATCACGGTCTGCTGTATTCGGCCAAGTCAGACACGGGCATCGACAAGGATTTCGCAGATGAACTCATCCGCCGAAGCGGGTGCAAAGTCACAGTTAGTTTCTTGCCACGGGCTCGCATTTGGCAACTCATTGAGACCGGTGCACTGGATTTCAGCACCTCTGGCATCCGCAATGCTCAGCGCGACCGGTTTGCCAGCTTCGCTTGGTATTTCAGCAACCAATATTACCTATTGGTTCGAAAGGACGCGGGCGTAAGCAGTTTGGTCGACTTCGAGCGCAATACCGCCCTGCAGTTGGGGGTCATTCGGAGCTTTCGTTATAGCGAAAGTGCCAATCGGTTTGTCGATGCGCTGCAACTTGCCAACCGAGTGAGCCAGGCGGGCGGACTCGATCCCCTTTACCAGACCTTGATGCTTAACCGTATCCAAGGCATGATCATCGAGCCATTTGACTACCCTGCGCTGGAGGAGAAGGCTATTCGAGAGGTCTCCAACATCATCGCATTCAATGACGAGGCGGTGCCCCATGGACTCATCATGTCGAACAAAGCAATATCGCAGACTGAGCAGGAGAAATGGAGAGCAATCGTCAATGCCATGCGCGCTGATGGGACGGTGGCGCGGATCTTTGCGAAGTATTTCAAACCAGACCTCGCCGCGAAGCTGGTCAATTTTTAAGCACCATTATGGGTAGTGTGCGCTGGATACTGATCCCGCTGCTGACGCTGATCGTGGCGCTCAGTACAACCTGGTTGGTGTCTGACCGGGAGCGCCAGGCGAACAGCAAAGAACTGCATTCGCAGTTCGACTTCGCATTGCGTGAGACGGTCAACCGCATGGAGCAGCGCATTGCCAGTTATGAGCAAATGTTGCTTGGCGTGCAGGCGTTGATTTCCACTGCCGCTGCATCGGATCGCGCACGACTTCATGACTATCTGGAAATGCTGCCCGCCGGTTCTAATTTTCCCGGTATCCAGGCCATCGGTTTTGTGGAATATGTAACTGCCGAACATACAGACGCACATATTGCTTCCATGCGGCAAAACGGCTGGCCTCACTATGAGATCTCGCCGACGGGCCATCGGGATGTCTACGCACCGGTCACTGTGCGCGAGCCCTATGGGAGCCCGGTTAGGACGGAGCCGGGCTTTGATACTTGGTCAGACCCTACCCGGCGAATAGCCCTGGAATTGGCACGTGATTCAGGCATGGCGGCCATTACTGGCAAGGTCAAGTTAAAGGTCGATTCGGACGCCAATGCGTCGCCTGGATTGGTCATGTACATACCCATCTACGCGCGCGGAGAAGCACGTGACAGTGTCGCCCAGCGTCGCGCCAACCTGGTTGGGTGGGTGTTTGCGTCTTTTCACATGGACCAACTGGTCGCTAGCCTCTACGGTGAACCACCGCCTGGACTTAGGTTCGCCCTGTATGACGGAGTGGAGCCATCGGAGGTCGCGCTGCTTTACCACAGTAGCGACGCTCAACACGGAAACATGCCCGACGCCCTGGCTGCGAATGAATACATCGTCGCAGGCGGCCACACCTGGACACTGTCTATGACTGCGCTGCCTGCATTTGGGGCGCGCTTTGGGAGCGGTGCATCCCATGCGATTATCGGCACCGGCATTGTCTTGAGCGTCCTATTGACGATGCTGGCATGGCTGCTTACAACCGGGCGCACAAGGGCGCTGCACCTGGCCGAAAAAATGACCAAGGAACTGCGTGAGAGTGAGGCGCACTTTAGGACATTTTTTGAGAAAAACTCATCGGTGATGTTGTTCATCGACCCGGCGTCGGGTGCCATCATCGATGCCAATTTGGCGGCAGCAAAATTTTATGGCTATTCCAGTGAACGCCTCACCAATATGTTGATCAGCGACATCAACACACTGCCCCTAGAGCAGATTGCCGAGGAGCGACAACGGGCATTGCGCTCAGACCGCAGTTACTTCCTATTTCAGCATCGCTTGTCTGACGGTACCCTGCGCGATGTTGAGGTGCATTCGACACCCATCAGCCGCAATGGCAACCCTATGCTGTTCTCGATCGTCCATGACATCACCGATCGAAAGAAGGCAGAAGAACGCATTGAAGAGTTGGCCTTTTTTGATACGCTGACCCATTTACCCAACCGCACCCTGCTGCTGGACCGCTTGAAACAGGCAATGACCATTGGCAGCCGCAATAACAGCTTCGGCGCAGTGTTGTTCATTGATTTGGACCAATTCAAAACCCTGAACGACACCTTCGGGCACGACATGGGCGACCTTTTGTTGCAGCAAGTCGCGCAGCGTTTGGTTGACTGCGTGCGCCAGGGCGATACCGTGGCGCGGCTGGGTGGCGATGAATTCGTGATCGTGCTGGCGAATCTGAGCGACTCTTTGGAGGAGGCCGCCAGTCAGACCGAGACTGTCGGTAAAAAAGTCCTAGCGGCCCTTACCCAAAAGTATCGGCTTGGAGACATGGAGCATCGCAGCACTGCCAGTATTGGCGCCACGCTATTTCTGGGCCTTGCGACAAGCATCGATGACCTATTGAAGCAGGCCGACCTGGCTATGTACAAGTCAAAAGACACCGGTCGCAACGCGCTGCGATTCTTTGATCCCCACATGCAAACCGTCGTTATGGAACGTGCGCGTTTGGAGGTGGAGCTGCGCCACGCCATTCAAGAGAACCAATTCGTTCTTCACTTTCAGCCCCAGGTGGTGGATGGCGGCCATGTCACGGGGGCTGAGGCCTTGGTGCGCTGGATGCACCCTGAACGCGGCATTGTGATGCCCGCGCAGTTTATTGCCCTGGCGGAAGACAGCGGATTGATTCTTTCGCTCGGGCAGTGGGTGCTTGCCCGCGCCTGCGAGCAACTCACTGCCTGGGCTTCGCACACTGGGCTGGGCCATTTAACCTTGGCAGTGAATGTCAGCATACTGCAGTTTCGGGAGCCCGGATTCGTCCATGATGTTGTTGCGGTACTCCAGCAAACGGGTGCCAATCCCGCGCGTTTGAAGCTGGAGCTGACTGAGAGCCTGCTGGCCGACAGCGTGCAAGAAGTCATTGACAAGATGACCGCACTGAAAGCGCACGGTGTGGGCTTCTCGCTCGATGATTTCGGTACTGGTTATTCCTCGCTTTCCTATCTAAAACGACTGCCGTTAGACCAGCTGAAAATCGATCAGTCCTTTGTCCGAGACATATTGACAGACCCCAACGACGCTGCCATTGCGCGGACTGTGGTGGCACTGGCGCAAAGCCTAGGGCTGGACGTGATTGCCGAGGGTGTTGAGACGCTTGAACAGCGCGATTTTTTGGCGACTGCCGGTTGCCATGCTTACCAAGGTTATTACTTTAGCCGACCACTGCCTATCGAACGCTTTGAAGCGTATGCATTAGAAGCGTTTGGGGCCCGTACCTGACGTTTCAAAAACTAAAATTTTTCACGTTCATTCTGGTTAATCGCAGCTATCCCAATAGCACCGGGTTGCCATGCCACATCGCCCAAGTTAGTACCGCAGCAAAAGAGACCCAGGCGAGGTAGGGCAGCAACAGGGCGCCCGCCACGCGGTTAACGCGCCAAAACGCGACCATGGTGGCCAATATCAAAACCCACAGCACCACAATCTCGGCAAAACCGACAGCACCCAAGCGCCACACAAAAAAGATCCAGGTCCACAGGGCGTTGGCGGCCAGTTGCACCACGAACAGCACCAAGGCGTTGCGCGCCCGCACAAAGCCGCGCGCCCGCCACACCAGCCAGGCTGCTACCGCCATCATGGCGTACAGGGCCGACCACACGGGCCCAAACAACCAGCCCGGTGGTGCCCAGCTTGGGCGAACCAGCTCGCGGTAGAAGTCACTCGCGCTGGCAGAGGCAAAACCGCCCAATGCAGCAGCGCCAAAACACAGCATCAACCACGCCACCAGCCCCCAGGCTTGGCGCGATACCGATTGGGAAGTGGGTGGGCTCATGGTCAGGGTCTTTTGTATAGGACGCGGTGTTTGCCTAAGCGGCTGGCAACACCCGACCTGGATTGAGAAGGTTCTGCGGGTCTAGCGCTTGTTTGATGGCGCGCATCATGTCTAGCGCCACGGGTGACTTGCTGTGCTGCAGGGTCTCGCGCTTGAGGCTCCCAATGCCGTGCTCGGCCGAGATGGAGCCGCCGAATTGCGCCACCATGCCATACACCACCGCATTGACGGCTTCTTCTTGGGTTTGTAAGAAGGCTTCGGCGTCCGACCCTTCGGGCGCTTGCACGTTGTAGTGCAGGTTGCCGTCGCCCAGGTGGCCGTAGTTCACCAGGCGAATGCCGGGGAACTGCTGCACCAGCAGGGCGTCGGTAGTACGCACAAATTCAGGAATTTTGGACACGGCAATCGCAATATCGTGCTTGATGTTGAGCCCCTCTTGGGCCTGCGCCAGGGGAATACTCTCGCGGATGTGCCACAGCGCGCGGGCCTGGTTCAGGCTTTCGGCCACCACCGCATCGATCACGTGGCCCTGTTCTAGGGCGCTTTCGAGCAGACGCTCTAATTGGGCGCGGGCGTGGGTTTCGGACTCGTGGTCGGACGCCTCTAGCACCACGCAATAGGGCGCTGGCGTGTCGGCCAAGGGCATTTGCAGGTTTGGGAAATGTTTGCGCACCAAACTCAGGGCAAATGCACCCATGACTTCAAAACCCGTCAGGCTTGCACTCAGGTGCTGGTGGGCCAGGCCAAGCAAGGTCACTGCCGCATCCAGCGAGGGTACGGCGGCAAAGGCGGTGAGTTGGGCTATTGGCAAGGGATAGAGCTTCATTACCGCCGCGGTGATGATGCCCAGTGTGCCCTCCGAGCCAATCACCAGGTGGCGCAGGTCATAGCCGGTGTTGTCTTTGCGCAGGCCGCTCAGGCCGTCCCACACCGCACCCTGCGCCGTAACCACTTCAAGGCCCAAGCACAACTCACGCGTGTTGCCATAGCGCACCACCTGTGTCCCGCCAGCATTGGTGCCCAGATTACCGCCAATGGTGCAACTGCCCTCGGACGCCATACGCAGTGGGAACAGCAGGTCGTTTTGCGCACACACTTCTTGCAGGGCCTGCAGCACACAACCGGCTTCTACGGTGACCGTCAGGTTGGCCACATCCACATGGCGCACGGCGTTCATGCGCTGCAGGCTCAGCACAATCTGCGTGCCGCTGGTGTCGGGCGTGGATCCGACCACCATGCCGGTGTTACCGCCTTGGGGGACCATGCTGACCCCTGCCCCAGCACAGGCTTGCACCACGGCGGCTACTTCGGCGGTGCTTGCGGGGCGCACCACGGCCAGGGCGCGGCCGTGTTCCCGTTTGCGCCAGTCCTGCTCCCAGGCGCTCAAATCGCCGTCGGTGAGTACATGGCTCATGCCTACGATGCTGCGCAGGGCATCGAGCAGGGCGGTGTGGGGTGTAGTTTTCGGGTTCATGGTGTGGGGGCTGCTTCGCCAGACTCGGCTTTGGCATTGCGCTGGCGCAGCCGAATGTGCAATACGACCGCCACAAACAGCAGCAGGCACAGGGCAACCTCGGCCAGTGCCAGGTAGTTGCCCGGCGCTTTGTCGCCCCAGGCGCGCACCACACCTTCGATGAAATAGAGCCACACCACTAAACTGACCCAGCGGTAGGTGTACATGCGGTTGCGCAGCAGCCCGGCCAGCGGAATACACAGCGGCAGGGCTTTGAGGGCCAGCCACGAGCCGCCAGGGCGCAGTGGTGCCCACAGCAGCTCCCAGCCTAGGCTGAGCAGAATCAGGCCCATCAAGGAGCCTACGGCAAGCCAGCGCGCGGTATTGACGCCAATGGTGGTGGGTGTTGGAGGAGGGGGGGTGTACATCACAGTGGCATCATAGCGGCATGGAATTTTTACAACGGCTCCAATTCTGGTTGCGGGATGTCTCCAACATCCCGTGGCGCAGCACTGCTTCGACCTTATTTGAGCGCTTTCGCGAAGACCGCCTTGGCCTGACCGCCAGCAGCCTGACCTTCACCACCGTCATCTCGTTGGTGCCCTTGATTACCGTGTGTTTGGCGATTTTTACTGCCTTCCCGATGTTCTCGAAGTTTCAGGACGTGCTGCAAAAGTGGTTGATCGAGAGTTTGGTGCCCGACAACATTGCGCGCCAAGTGCTGGGCTACCTGAGCCAGTTTGCAGGCAAGGCCAGCCGCCTAGGGGCATTGGGTCTGCTGTTTTTGCTGGCCACGGCGTCGGCGCTGCTCTTCACCATCGACCGCACGCTCAACAGCATTTGGCGGGTACGCAAACCGCGCCCCTTTGCGCGGCGGGTGCAAATCTACTGGACGGCGTTAACCCTGGGGCCGCTGCTGCTGGGCGTGAGCCTGAGCATGACCTCTTACGCATTTACGACCTCTAAGGGGCTGGCCGGCGGGTCGGCGGCAGGCCTGACCTTGGTCTTTGATACGCTGCAATTTGTAATGGTAGCTGCCGGTATGGCCGCCTTGTACCGCTACGTGCCCAACACCCATGTGCGATGGGGCCATGCTTGGATGGGCGGCGTGTTTGTGTCCACCTGCATGGAAATCGCCAAGAAGGCGCTGACGCTGTATTTGGTCAAAGTGCCGACCTATTCGGCGGTCTACGGCGCTTTTGCTACGGTGCCGATCTTGCTGATTTGGATCTACGTGTCTTGGGTGATTGTGCTGCTGGGCGCGGCGCTTACCGCCTACATGCCCAGCCTGCTGACCCGCGTACCGCAGCGCCGCTTGGGCTACGGCTGGCAGTTCCAGTTGGCGCTGGAGTTGCTGCAGTTGCTGGCAAGTGCGCGTCAGACGCCTGAGAAGGGTTGCATGACGGCCCAACTCTGTGCGTCGCTTCGGGTAGACCCGCTGCGGTTAGAGCCGGTGATTGAGGCGCTCTTGGTGCTGGACTGGGTGGGCGAACTCAATGAAGCCTCGGTGAAAATGCCCGACGCCCGCTATGTGCTGCTGATCGACCCGGCACAAACGCCCCTGGCACCCCTGATGAACGCCTTGCTGATAGACCCCAGCTCCGAGACACGGAAATTGGATTCTGCAGGCCATTGGCCCACGTCAATGCTAGGGAGTGCGCTATCTAAATAGTAGCGATTCCGCTGCGAAGCAATAAGTATCATGCGAGACGGGCAGCAATTTTTTAGTACGCTGCACATTGCTTTTCGGCTGCATAGGTAACAATTTGTCTGTTGATAAATCCTAGGCTGTCAAGTTGACAGTACCGGGCCATCAGCTCATTGCTGTTTCCGGGGCTATACATAGGCTGAAGTGGAGGGGTAATTGCGTTATCTGGTGGTTAGTTCTTGTCGGGCGCAGATTAGTTTTATAAACGGAATCAAAACATCGATGAACCCTATGCCGACCTTTATCGTCACACGCTTGTTGGCATTGTTATGGCTGGCTTTGCTCTGTATCCCATCGCTGGCATTGGAGATTGGCCCTCTGCGTTGGGTACCAACGGCGGAAGCAGTAGGTGCGCATGCGGAAATAAACGTTGGGGACACAATCACTCTGGATGCGGCGGCGGTGCGCGCCCGTTTGGCTGGACGAGTAGCCTATTCGGTTGCGGGGTTGCAGTACCACCCGGGTTTGGAGTCAGCTCGGATAACGGTGCGCGAAGCCAGCCGGGGGCAGGTGGCCGTGTGGATTGAAGGCTTGCCGCCCGAGGAGGTGACTCTGGATTTGCTGCTTGTCGTCAATAGCCCCTCGTCGTTGGGCCTAGTGCAATACCGGTTTTCGCCAAACAAGGGGGCTCAAACCATTAGCCCATCGCCAGCGGGGACTCATCAGGCCAACAATGGCCTGTCCGAATCCAACGCAGGGTCCAACGGAGAATCAATCCATCCATCGGGTACGACTTCGAAAGGTCCAGATGTTGCAGTTTCCGATGCACAGACTGCGTTGCAGGTCTGGGCGCAAGCCTGGAGTCGCCAAGATGTGGATGCCTACCTTGCTGCGTATACGGATGCGTACGCCGGTGTACCTGCGCAACCTTCTCATTCAGCCTGGGTTCTGCAGCGACGCACCCGAATTCTGGCGGCCAAAAACATTGTGGTTGCGTTAAAAAACCTTCAGGCGCAGCGCCAGGGCAATCGCATTGTCTGCACATTTGATCAGCATTACCACAGCAGCCAGTACAGCGATGTGACCCGTAAACGTGTTGTTCTGGTGCAGGAAAACGGACACTGGCGCATTCAAAACGAAGTTGCCACTGCACCCATGCCCTGAGACGGCTCAGCCTGCAGGGGTTAGATCACGGGCGTGCCTTCTGGGTGTGCTGCACCCACACGGTATGGAGTTTGGGTGCAAACAGCGCCACCATGGCCAAGCCATAGCTGAGTGACCCGACAACGGTTCCCAGAATCAAATCATGCAGGTTGGGCCGTACGTTGAGCCAGCGCAGCGCAGCACCCATTGCGCAAGACGCCAATACAATTTTGAAGGTTTCTGGCCAAGGCCAGCGGAACCCCAAACTGCGCTGCGACCAGTAGATGCTGATGCCCAATGTCAGCAGTGAGCCCACGCCTTGGCCGATCACTGCGCCATGAATACCCCAGCCCATAAGTCCCACCAGAGATGCCAGCCCACATACGGTGATTTCCAGCACCGTTATCGCACCCGCCATCCGCAGGCGCCGGTCCAGAACCATCAACTGGTCGCTTGCGTGCACGTGCAAGTTGCGTAAAACACCGGCCAATACCGACAAACCCAGCAGATCTATGGTGATTTGCCGGTACGCATTGGCCACCGTCATGGTGACCATTGCAGGCCCCAGAAACTGCAGGGCCAGTGTGACAGGAACCAGCACCGCCAGCAGCAGGGCGGCATTGGTGCGCAATTGGCTCAGCGCGTCGTCGCGCCGGCCTTCATTGAGCAAGCGCGATGCCAGAGGGAAGCCGGCGGTGGCCACCAGCATGCTGGCAACCGACGCGCATCGCCGCCCCAAGGACCAGCCCACAATCATCAAACCCAGGGCCACAGCCCCGGACTGCCACTGCACGACGTAGCGTATGTAGTTTTCTGCCACCCATCCGAGCGCTGACAGGGCGAATAAGGGAGCACCAAAACCCACCGCCGCCCGCAGTATCTGTGCAGACGGTTTGTTCAAGCGCCATGACATGCCAATCATCGGCACCGCCAACAGGGTTCCTGCTGCTTGCGCGAACGCGTAGGACCACAGCAGCGAGACTGCCGTCGCGTCGCCATATTCCATGGCCAGGCGTCCGAGAATCAACCCCCCAACGGGGCCCGCAGTTTGCAGAATCGTGTAGACGAGGAATGCCGATTGGGAGCGGGCACGTTCCCCGTAGTGCATATTGATCGCACGCGTGGCAAAAAAAGCGGCGATTGCCGCGACATTGCCCCCCATGGAGTGGCCATCGTGCAAACTCCAGGCCGTTGCTGCGGCCACCACCAAACTGGCGACCAGGCTGCCCAACATGACAGCATTTTCCGCGCCCAGGTAAAGCTGGCGGCCAACGGTATCGCTGGCTAGGGGAAGGTAGCGCAGCGTATAGACCGAGAACCACCCCAGACAAATCATGTACGCCATCTCTTGGGTCACGGCGATCAGGGTAAATATCCCCATTTCGGCGGGTGGCAACCAATGGGTCCACAGCACCATAGATGCTAGTTGTGCCACGGGCGACACCACTTGGGCGGGTAGGTATTTAAGGGTATTTTTGATCAGCATGGATCGGTC
This sequence comes from Burkholderiales bacterium, assembly GCA_038230175.1. Taxonomy (GTDB): domain Bacteria; phylum Pseudomonadota; class Gammaproteobacteria; order Burkholderiales; family Burkholderiaceae_C; genus Allorhodoferax. Next base: position 1,914 of record JBBRNS010000059.1, on the reverse strand, counting down.
AATCGGTCAGTCCTAGAGGCTATCAAACAACTGCATATATGCAGCGCAGGCATCGGTCTGGGTGTATTGTCGCGCCGCTTCACGCGCACCGCGTGGTTGCTCTGGGCTATCGAGCGTTGCCATCAGTGCCTCGGCCATGGCCGGGGTGTCGCCCACTGGCACCAGCTTGCCCCAGCGACCGTCTTCGAGCAGCTCACGTGGACCTACCGGGCAATCGGTGCTGACGACCGGTGTTCCACAGGCCAAGGCCTCAATCAGCACGTTGCCAAATCCTTCAAATCGCGACGCCAGCACAAACACGGTTGCGCAGCGCATCCAGGCCAATGCTTGGTTGGTGCGTCCGGGCAAGCGTACCCACTCTGATAGACCTAACTGGCGAACCAATTCTTCTAAGTGCGGTCGCTCAGGGCCCTCACCAGCCAGAATCAGGCGCGCACGGGGGCGCTGGGCATGCACCTGGGCGAAGGCATGCAATACGGTTGGCAGGTCCTTTTCCTCACTCAGGCGGCAAACGCTCAAAATCACCTGCAGCTTGGGATCATTGAGCCAAGCCTGCGTTGGTGTTTGCATCATGTCGGACTCAAAATCAGCGGCTAACACCGGGTTGTTGATCACTTGCACCGCACACCGCTGCCCGGTGAGTGCAAGTAAATCGTCCCGTACACCCCGCGACACGGCCACTACGGCACCCGCCCGCCGGTACGCCCAGCGCACCAATGGCGGCAGCACGCGGTAGCGCCAGTTACCTTGCTGCACGATCTGCCGCGACAGTGGAGCGTGTTCGGACAGCACGCAGCGCGTGCGGGTTCTTGACAAGGCCACGGCGACAACGGCCGCAATGTTGGTGTGCGGGAATGCGCTCAAAATCCACTGTGGCTGGTGCTGGCGCAACAGGCATGCCAAGCTCCATATGCCGGACAGCGTGCCGGAACACTCCAAATTGATCAGGTGCACCCCTGTCGGAACGGGAAGCTCGCAGTTGGACTGGGAGTGCACCACAAGATCAACTTCCATGCCTGCCTTCGCGAACCCCTCAGCCAAACGCAGCAACGATATCTCACCACCACCCGTGCGTAAATGTGGCACGTACACCATCACCCGCGCGGGCGGTTGGGTAGCAGGGTACGGAGCTACAAACTTTTTGGGGAATAAGCGGTTATGCACTTTGCGCAACAAGGCGACAGGGTTTACCTTGAGGCATTTGCCGTCAATCAGAATGTGATCGCCCCAGCGGTTCAGGGTGTGGAGCCCGTCAGGGCAGCTACCATTGCGGTCCGGTTCCAAACGCCGCACCGGTTCCTCGGAAAATTGTGTGGGGGAGAGTTGGGTGATGCGATGCACCACGACAGCAGCGCCATAGGTGCGCAGACAATCTTGACCCGGACGGTATAGCACGCCTTGGTGGCAAAAAACCCCTCCCGCCATGCGGGCGGAAGCGACGTCCACCTTGACCGGATTGTTCAAATGCGGCAACCAAGGGCCTTCCAGCTGGTCTGCGTAGTGCAGGCACAGGTTATCCTGCTCTCCCCAGTCTGCATCGGTGTAGGCAAGCCACCAACGATCCTCCCAGCAGAACAATACAGGGTCTACTGCGGCAACATCGGTCAGTATGGTGTGCAGCCTGTTCCAAACACCCGATGCATCCAACTCATAGAGCACACAGGTACGCGATGCAGCCGTCTCGGCCAGCGCCAGCTGCCGTCCATCGATTTCAACCACATGGGGGAAGGATGCGTGCTGGTGTTCAGATACCGGTATCGGGGTGCTTTGCAGGATGTGCATATCGTCCCCGAACAGCATTACCTCGAGTCGCCCCAACTCGGTTTCTTCATCAAAATATTCACATGCAATACCCGCGGGTTCGCCCGGCAATGCGCATGGATCTGCCCAGTAACCGGCAAACCGGAAGGGTGT
>JBBRNS010000058.1:0-18836 GCA_038230175.1 Burkholderiales bacterium | reverse complement strand
CCAGAGTGATTACCAAGCTCGCAATAGGGCTTACTCAACATCAAATTTGATCAACCACCGTGATGGCCACGGTCATGCGTCCATCACATAAATTGATCAATTCAGACCGAAATACCCTCACGGGACTTGATCATGCTCACTCTATGGCCTTTTGTGCGGCTATGGTTTTGCGTGGGTGGGCCATTTTGGCTTTGAGAAAAACAAGCCCGCCAGTTTTAAGCGACCGCTTTACAGCTTCATGGGCGACTGGTGCATGTACAAGGATATTTGGACCGGCAAGGTCAAGCTGTAAGCCCTTGCAATAAGCCAACGCAGTCAGCGCTCACCGGTCTGCAGCCGCCACAAAGCGGCGTAACCACCGCCTAGTGCCAACAGCGCTTCATGGGTACCACTCTCGACAATGCGACCGGCCTCTAGCAAGTGAATGCAGTCGGCCTGGCGCACCGTAGACAGGCGGTGCGCAATCACAATCGTGGTCCGGTTGCGGCTAACCACGTCGAGTGAGCGCTGGATGGCGGCCTCGGTTTCGTTGTCCACGGCGCTGGTTGCTTCGTCCAATACCAATATGGGTGGATTTTTTAGAATGGCCCTGGCAAGTGCCAGGCGTTGGCGTTGCCCACCCGAGAGCTTTTGCCCGCGCTCACCGATGCGGGTCGCAAACCCCAGCGGCAGCCGCTGGATAAATTCGGTTGCCTCCGCAGCTTTGGCAGCCTGCGCAATGTCGGCTTCGCTGGCACCGCGCACACCGTAGGCAATGTTGTCGGCAACCGTGCCGTCGGTGAGAAAAGTGTCTTGCGATACATACCCAATTGCGCGGCGCAGGTCTTGCAGATTCAAGGTGTTGATGGCTTTTCCATCCAGCAAAATGCGCCCAGACTGTGGTTCGTAAAACCGCAGCAGCAGCTTGACCAGGGTGGATTTGCCGGAGCCGGTGGTGCCTACAAATGCGGTTGTTTTACCCGCCGCCAGCGTCAGGTTCACGTCGTGCAAGGTGGCAGTGTCCCCATAGGCAAAAGCCACATGCTCGAAGCGCAACGCGCCCTGCACCGCACTGGCCGGAAAATGGGCGCCTTCATAGGCAATGGTGATGGGTGTATCCATCAGCTTCATGGCGCGGTCAATGGCGGCCATGGAGCGTTGGTACATATCGGCCACATCGGCCAGCCCAGTCATGGGCCACAACAGGCGTTGCGTTAAAAATACCAACACGGAATAGGCACCAACAGCCAACTGTCCGTGCAGGGTGAGCCATCCGCCATACAACAAGGTGGCGGTAAACCCCGTCAAGATCGCCATGCGGATCACTGGCGTGATGGCCGAGCTAACCCGAATGGCCAGGACGTTGGCGCTGCGGTAGTTATTGCTCGCCTGCTCGATTTGCCCAGCCTCAAAGCCTTCGGTTGCAAATGCCTTGATGGTGGCCAAGCCCAGCAAGTTGTTGTTGAGCCGCGCGCCGACATCACCGGCGGCTTCACGCACCTCGGCATAGCGCGGGGCGAGGCGTTTTTGGAACCAGAACGCACCAAACAGGATCAGTGGCACAGGCAGCAGCGCGATAACAGCGATACCCGGCTGCAAGGCAAAAAATACCGCGCTGACCATCAGCGACGAGCAAAAAACCTGGATGATTTGGTTGGCGCCGCCATTGAGGAAACGCTCCATCTGGTTGATGTCGTCGTTGAGCACTGCCATCAAATTGCCCGTGCGTTGGCTTTCAAAAAAGGCCATATCCAGTTGCTGCACGTGGCGATAGGCATCCAGCCGCAAGTCGTGCTGAATGTTTTGGGCCAGTTGGCGCCACTTGATCTCGTAAAGATACTGAAAGAGCGATTCACCGCCCCAGACAAACACGTTAGAAACGCCCAACACCAAAAGTTGATGCCAGGTATCGGTGATACCCACCACACCCAAGACGTTGCGAGCCAGAAAGCTGTTTTCACCCTGGACGACAACATCCACCGCAGCGCCAATCAGCACCTCGGGCAAGATGTCAAAAAACTTGTTGAGGACCGAATAGAGGGCGGCTAACCTGAAGTCATTTCGGTAGCTGGCTGCATAACGCAGCAGCTTGTGCAGGGGGTGGGCAGCGTGCATGGTGCGCAATAGTACTTGCCGCACACCCCCTTGGTGCGCTCAATCAGCCTACAAACTGCGTCGCAACCTTGGCGACCCGCTCACCAAACAGGCGCGCGGTTTCCAAGTCGCCCGGCAGCATCTCTGCCGCACTGGCGTCAGATGGGGACTGCGCCATAGCGCCGGCAAACGAGCCTACATAGTTCACGTCATTGCGCTGCGCCGCCTTGCTGTTGGCGGGCATCATGCCGTTGCCAACCCATATGCCGCTGTGCTGCATGGCCAAGGTAAACAGGTAGTGCAGTGTGGAATGTTTGTCACCGTTCATGGTGGCGCTGTTGGTGAAGCCGGCAAACACCTTGTTTTTCCAAACTTGGGTAAACCACGGCTTGCTGCTGGCATCGGCAAATTTCTTAAACTGCCAACTCACGGTTCCCATGTAAGTGGGGCTACCCATGATGATGGCATCGGCGGCGGCCAAAGTCTCCCAGCCGCCTTCGGGCAAGTTGCCTTCGGCATCAATAGGCACCAACTCAGCCCCCGCACCACTGGCCACCGATTGCGCCATGCGCTGGGTGTGACCGTAACCCGAATGAAAAACCACTGCTACTTTTGCCATTGCAATCTCCAATTAATAAAAGACAAACCAATCCGGCGCTACCCTGCTACAGGGTTTACGCACCCGCCAAATCAAACACCAACACTTCTGCTTGCGCGCCCTCAGTGAGGCGAATTTGCGGCTCACCATCGAGCAAAGCCGCGTCGCCCGCACGCAGTTGCACGCCATTGACGGCAAGCGCGCCATTGACGATCTGTACATAACCTTTGCGACCGGCCGCCAGCGCCAGCTCAGCCGTTTGCGCGCCATCAAGCAAGCCGACGTATAAACGGGCATCCGCGTGGATCGTGACCGCACCGTCCGCGCCATCGGGCGCCGCTACCAGCTTGAGACGGCCGCTTTTTTCGGCAGCGGTAAAGGTCTTTTGCTCGTAGCTGGGCACGATGCCGGTCACGTTGGGCTCTATCCAAATTTGCAGCAGGTGGGTGGTGGCGTTGGGTGCGTGGTTGAACTCGCTGTGTTGCACGCCGCGCCCGGCACTCATGCGCTGCACATCACCGGGCGGGATGCCTTTGACATTGCCCATGCTGTCCTTGTGCGCCAACTCACCCTCGACTACATAGCTGATGATTTCCATATCGCGGTGACCATGGGTGCCAAAGCCGGTACCGGCGGCGATCCAATCCTCATTGATCACCCGCAGATTGCCCCACCCCATGTGCGCCGGGTCGTGATAGCCGGCAAATGAGAAGCTGTGAAACGACTTGAGCCATCCATGGTCGGCATAGCCGCGTTCCGTTGAAGGTCTTACTGTCAGCATGGTGTCCTCCAATTTCTACCAGCGCAATACGTCTGGCCTTGGGTGTACTTTAGGTGGACGGCGCATGCTTTTAAGCCTCGGGATTTGATGGCATCATTCAAATAATTTCAATTTAACGAGGCTTGTTATGCAAACCGCACGCGATGTACTCACGCCGGACGCCTTGGCCATGCTGCAAGCCATCGATCAGGCCGGCAGCTTTGCCGCCGCGGCCCGTACCATGGGCATGGTGCCCAGTGCGCTGACCTACCGCGTGCGCCAAATTGAGGATGCACTGGATGTACTGCTATACGACCGCAGCTCGCGCCAAGCCCGACTCACACCGGCCGGCGCAGAGCTGCTGCGCGAAGCAGCCCACTTGCTGGGCGCCATTGACGCCATTGCCAACCGGGTCAAGCGGGTGGCCACCGGTTGGGAGACGCAGCTCACCATTGCCGTGGACACCATCATCGCCCAGGCCACCGTCATGGAGTTGTGCGAGGGCTTTTTTGCCCAGTCGCCGCCCACCCGCATTCGCCTGCGTGACGAAACCTTGTCAGGCACCTGGGCGGCGTTAACGTCTGGCCAAGCCGACCTGGCCATAGGTGTGGCGGCCGACACCGCCACCACGGCCAGCATTCACACAAAACCACTGGGGACGGTGGACTTTGTTTACGCTGTGGCGCCCCACCACCCCTTGGCAAATGCACCCGAGCCTTTGAGCGACGCACTCATCCAACTGCACCGCGCGGTGGCAGTGGCCGACTCGGTGCAGCGCGGTAATGGCATCACTCTGGGGTTGTTGGGCGGACAAGACGTCTTCACCGTGGGCAGCATGCAAGCCAAGCTAGACGCCCAGTTGCGCGGTTTGGGCGGCGGCAACCTGCCCCGCTCCATGGCCAACCCCTACATTGAAAGCGGGCGTTTGGTGGTCAAAAAAACCGAACGGGCGCAGCGCCAAACCACCATCCACTATGGGTGGCGTGCTGCCAAGGCGGGCAGCGAAGGGCGTGCTTTGCAATGGTGGCTGGCGCAGCTAGAAAGCCCCACCACGCGCGCCGCTCTGCTGGCGCGGCACCGGGGCCCTTTTTAGCGGTAGACGACCCAGCGCGTATACACTGGGCCTGACAAAACAATTCCTGGAGACACTGCCTATGACCGAGTCCAAACACATTGCCATCGTGGGTGCCGGCATTGCCGCCGTGACCTGTGCACGCACCCTGGTGCAAGCCGGCCACCGCGTCACCGTGTTTGAGAAAAGCCATACCGTGGGTGGCCGCATGGCCACGCGCAACAGCCCGTTTGGTACTTTCGACCACGGCGCGCAGTATTTCACCGTGCGTGATGCGCGTTTTGCGCTGGCCTTGCAAACCATACCCAAAGTCTGCCGCCCCTGGAGCGCCAACACGGTTCAGGTGCTAGACCAACATGGCCGGGTGGCTGCCGCTACCGCGCCTGGACGAGAACCCCATTGGGTACCCAACCCCGGCATGAGCACGCTGGTGCGCCGCTGGGCCCAGCCCTTGGTGGACGCCAAGTGTGTTGAGTTGCAAACCCAGGTTAGCCACATTGAGCGCGATGCACTCAACGCCCACCAATGGCAGCTGCGCACCCAAGGTACCGGCGACAGCTCCCACGTTTACAGCGGCTTTGATGCCGTTGTGCTGGCCACGCCCTCACCCCAAGCGCAGACGCTGCTGCAAACCGCACCCAAGGCCAGTGCGCTTTCCAAAAAAGTAGCCAAGGTCACAGTAGCCCCTTGCTGGACCCTGATGCTGGCCTTTCCCCAAGCGGTGCAACCGGGCTTGACCACACTGGGGCCGCAGTGGAACGCGGCCCACAGCACCCACCACCGCATTGCCTGGCTCGCGCGCGAGTCGAGCAAACCAGGGCGCGGTGCCATCGAACGGTGGACCGTGCAAGCCAGCGCCGCTTGGTCGCAAGAGCACCTGCAAGACGACTCCCAGCGGGTGCAGGCCAAGTTGATCAAGGCGTTCTCTGAGATCACCGGCATTCGCGCAGAACCCGCCTATGTGGACACCAAGCGCTGGCTGTATGCCAAAACCGAAAAGCCGTTGGGTCAATCCCACCTGTGGGACGCCAACATCGGGCTTGGCGTCTGCGGCGACTGGTGCCTGGGCCACCGGGTAGAAGACGGCTTTGTCTCCGGTCTGGAGCTGGCCTTGGCCATGGTCTAAACCAGAGCAACGACAGCAAGCAGCCAGCGTGGGGGCAACCGTCTACCGGGGGCGTTTCGCCCCCTCGCCTACCGGCGCTTTGCATGCGGGCTCCCTGGTCGCCGCATTGGCCAGCTGGCTCGATGCCCGTGCCCATGGCGGGCAGTGGTTGGTGCGTATCGAAGACGTAGACACCCCCCGCTGCATCCGCGGGGCGGACCACCACATCCTGGCGCAACTCGCCGCCTGTGGCCTACACCCCGATGAGCCACCGGTTTGGCAAAGCCAGCGCACCGCGCACTACCAACACGCGCTGGGCCAACTCATCACCATGCAACGGGCCTACCCCTGCGGCTGCTCGCGCAAAGACATTGAGGCGGCGCTGGTGCACAGTGGCGACGTTAAGCCCCGCCATGGGGAGCTGGTTTACCCGGGGACTTGCCGCGATGGCCTCCACGGCAAAGTGGGACGTGCCTGGCGCTTGCGGGTCGCAAATTTAGTGACAAATCGACCTCTAGCCCTCATAAAATCTGCGCAAGCAGCTACAGATTTAATAGCACCATCAACCGCCACCGTTGGCTGGAACGACCGCCGCCTAGGCCCCCAGGAACAGGATGTGGCGCATGCAGTGGGTGACTTCGTGCTCAAACGCGCTGACGGCCTGTTTGCTTACCAGCTTGCTGTGGTGGTGGACGATGGCGCGCAAGGCATCACCCACGTCGTACGGGGGGGTGATCTGGCCGACAACACCGCCCGGCAGATTCTGCTGCAACTCTACCTGGCGCTGGGCACACCCCAGTACCTGCACACCCCACTGGTGCTGGGCGCTAACGGCGAAAAGCTCTCCAAACAAAACGGCGCCAGCGCCATTGACACCAGCAGCCCGCAGGCGGCGCAAAAAGCATTGACGGATGCCGCCGCTGCACTGGGTCTGCTGCCGTCCAATAGCCCCTATGGCAACCGCGGCGTGGTGCCCTCTCTGCTGCACTGGACAACGCTGTGGGGCGCGCGTTACTGCTGACGCTGCACAACGCCAGCGCACTTGGGTGACACACCAAAGGTGGTGTTTTTGAGCCGCCCGATTTAAAATATGCCGTCTGCCTTCAAAAATCGCCATGGGACAATGTCCCCGGCGACGCCAAAAAATCGTGTATTTTGAATGCGCGGCGTACGGTGTCGGTAGCCAAAAAAAAACTAACTGAACACACTGGACCGAACAACACCATGACTACTTCTCTGCGCCCCCTAGCGCTGGCCATCTGCCTGGCCTGTGCGACCGTCCCCTTCAATGTGACCGCTGGCACCAGCGAAGGCGTCGAAGCCTATGACCAGCAAAACTACACTGGGGCGTTTGCGGAACTATTGCCACTGGCGCAGTTCAATGACGCCAAGGCGCAGGCCTATGTCGGGTTGATGTATGCATTCGGCAACGGTGTGCCGGTCAATTACCCCGAGGCCCTGAAGTATCTCCGTCTGGCGGTCGAGCAAGACAACGCCCGCGCCCAGAATGCGCTGGGTTACATGTACAACTACGGCCTGGGTGTACCACGCGACTACGCAGAAGCGCTGAAATGGTACCGCCGCTCGGCTGACCGCGGTGACGTACGTGCACAAGCCAACCTGGCCACGATGTACTTGTTGGGCTTGGGTGTTACCCAAGACGAAAAAGAAGGCGCCAAGTGGTACCTAAAGGCCGCCCGCCAAGGCAGCCCCCATGCCCAGTTTATTGTGGGCAATCTGTACCGAATGGGTCAGGGCGTTGGCGTCGACAACGCAGAGGCCGCCAGGTGGTACCGCCTTGCCGCCGACCAAAACCAGCTTCAGGCCCAACTGAATCTGGGCCAGATGTACCGGGTCGGCGCGGGTGTACCGCAAGATTACGAAGAGGCAGTCAAGTGGTTCCGCAGCGCGGCCGACAAGGGCGACCCCAATGCCCAGTACGCCCTGGGCATGGCCTACTACATTGGTCAAGGCGTTGGCAAAAAATACAAAGAAGCGGCCAAATGGCTGCAAATGGCCGCAGAAAAAGACAACGTCTCAGCGCAAGCGCGGCTGGGCGACATGTACTCCCAAGGTGACGGCGTGCGCCCGGACGAAAAAGAGGCCGCCAAGTGGTTTCGCAAAGCGGCCGAGCAAGGCGACGCCGACTCCCAGTTCCAGCTGGCCAACATTTACCGCAAAGGCAATGGCGCCATTGCGCCGGACCTGAAGGAAGCCGTCATCTGGATGCGTTTGGCCGCCGACCAAGGCCACTTGGGGGCCCGCAATGACCTGGGTATCCTGTACGCCACGGGCAAGGGTGTGCCAGTCAACCGCGTCGTGGCCTATGGACTGTTTTTGCTGTCGGAGGGCAGCTCGTCCCTGGCCGAAGACCGTGCCATTTGGGCGCAGTTTATGAAAGAACACCCCCTGAGCAGCGCCGAGAAAGAAACAGCGCAAGACTTGGCCCGCGACATGGCGCGCAACCGCAACCTTATCAACGCGATTGATGCCTACATCAAGAAGGTATCCCCCAAAGCCCAACCCGAATCCGATGCAAAAGCAGACGGTTCTTCGGTGGCAACACCTGCAGCCGTCGCGTCACCGGCGCCTGCGGCTTCAGCGGTGCCTGCGCCATCGGCCCTTGCAGCGCCAGCGGCTCCGGTAGCGGCGCCGACTGTGCCAGTGTCTGCTGCATCGGCAACACCGACACCCGCGCCAGTTACTCCTAAACCAGCTTCTAAACCGGCCCCGAAGCCGGTACCCAAACCGGCAACAAAGGCCAGCAAATAAAGCTGGCCTATAAGCTGGCCTATTTGCCGCCCAGGCCCATGGCCCGGGTGATCACTTCTTTCATGATCTCGTTGGTGCCGCCGTATATGCGCTGCACCCGCGCGTCGGCATAGGCGCGGGTAATGGGGTATTCCCACATATAGCCGTAGCCGCCAAACAGCTGCACACACTCGTCCATCACCTTGCACTGCAGGTCGGTGGTCCAGTACTTGGCCATGCTGGCAGTCGCGGTGTCGAGTTTGTCTTGGCAAATGAGTTCGCAGCATTTGTCCACAAACACCCGGGCCACTTGGACTTCGGTTTGCATTTCGGCCAGCTTAAAGCGGGTGTTCTGAAAGGCCGCTACGGGCTGGCCGAATACCTTGCGCTCTTTCACATAGTCCATCGTCCAGTCAATCGCTGCCTGGGCTGCGGCCACCGCGCCAATGGCAATTTGCAGCCGCTCCCACGGTAGCTGCTCCATCAGGCCAATAAAGCCCTTGTTCAAGTGCGCGGCCCCGCCCAGCAGGTGCTCTGGCCCCAGCTTCACATTGTCAAAAAACAGCTCAGACGTGTCCTGGGCTTTCATGCCCATTTTCTTCAGGCGCTGGCCCACGCTAAAGCCAGGCATGCCGCGCTCGACCAACATCAAACTGGTGCCCTTGCCGCCCGCTTGCGGGTTGGTCTTGGCAACCACAACCACCAAATCGGCATGCCAGCCGTTGGTGATGAAGGTCTTGCTGCCGTTGAGCAAGTAGTGGCCGTCGGACTCGCCGCTACCGGAGGAGCTACCTGCCCCAGAGGGGCCTGGTTGCCATAGGGCGGTGGCTTTGATGCCCTGCAGGTCTGAGCCCGCTGCGGGCTCGCTCATCGCAATGGCGCCAATCATCTCGCCGCTGGCAAGCTTAGGTAAGTACTTGGCCTTTTGCTCCGGCGTTCCGTAGTGCAGGATGTAGGGCGCCACGATTTCGCTGTGCAGGCCATAACCAATGCCGGTGACACCGGCGCGGGCCAACTCTTCCATCTGGATCACCGAGTACAGCTTGTCTGCCCCTGAGCCGCCAAATTCTTCAGGCATGGTCATGCACAGAAAGCCGTTTTCACCGGCCTTGTTCCACACCTCCCGCGCGACATAGCCTTGGTCTTCCCAGTCGGCGTGAAAGGGGGTGATTTCTTTTTCGACAAAGCGGCGAAAGCTGTCGCGAAAGGCTTCATGGTCGGACGAGAAAAGGGTTCTTTCAATCATGGCGCGCCTTCTGATAGGGAGTAAATTGATTTATAAAAAGCATTTGCTTGGCGAAAAGAATATACTGCAAAAATTAAGTTGGTGTATTGACCCTATTGACGCGACAACCTCTGGAGAGACCCCATGACCGAAGCATTTGTGTTTGACGCCATCCGCACCCCGCGCGGCAAAGGCAAGAAGGACGGCAGCCTGTACGAAGTCAAGCCGGTCAACCTGCTCGCCGGTCTGCTCACCGACCTGCAACGACGCCACCAGTTCGACACCGCGTGTGTGGACGATGTGGTGATGGGTGTGGTCTCCCCGGTGGGCGACCAGGGCGCGGTGCTACCCAAGGTGGCGGCACTCAAGGCGGGTTGGGACTTTCAGTGTTCGGGCGTGCAGATCAACCGCTTTTGCGCCTCGGGCCTGGAGGCCGTCAACATGGCGGCGCAAAAGGTGCGCTCGGGTTGGGAAGACTTGGTGGTGGCCGGCGGTGTCGAGAGCATGAGCCGCGTGCCCATTGGCTCTGACGGCGGCGCTTGGGCGATGGACCCCGAGACGAATTCGGCCACTGCCTTCGTACCCCAAGGCATAGGTGCAGACCTGATTGCCACCTTAGCGGGTTTCACCCGCGCCGATGTGGATGCCTTTGCACTCGAATCGCAAAAGCGGGCCACTGCCGCGCAGGCCGCTGGGTACTTTGACCGCTCGGTGGTTCCTGTGAAGGACGCCATTGGTCAGGTCATTCTGGCCAAAGACGAATTCATCAAACCCGGCACCACGCTAGAAGGCTTGGCTGGGTTGAAGCCCGCGTTTGAGCAAATGGGCGGCATGGGGTTTGACCAAGTGGCGCTCACCCGCTACCCGCAGGTGGAGCGCATCCACCATGTGCACCACGCGGGCAATTCGTCCGGCATTGTGGACGGCGCAGCGGCCGTATTGATTGGCTCGGAGGCGGCCGCCAAGGCGCACAAGCTGACGCCACGGGCCCGTATTGTGTCAGTGGCCCTAAGCGGCGCCGACCCCACCATCATGCTCACCGGCCCCATGCCAGCCACCCGCAAGGCACTTGCCAAAGCGGGACTGACCATCAACGACATCGATTTGTTTGAAGTGAACGAAGCCTTCGCCGCCGTGGTGATGCGCTTCATGCTGGAGATAAAGGTGCCGCATGACAAAGTCAACGTGAACGGGGGCGCCATCGCCATGGGCCACCCGCTGGGCGCTACTGGCGCCATGATTTTGGGCACGCTGATTGACGAACTGCACCGCCGCAAGCTGCGCTACGGGCTGGCCACGCTGTGTGTGGGTGGCGGCATGGGCATTGCCACCATTGTCGAGCGGATTTAAAGCCTTTTAGGGCTCTAGCCCTCGTAGATATTGCGCAAGCAGCTCCTATTTTTATAGCATTTTTGAAAAATCCGCCACTGCGCCACGCGACGCGCTGTCCACAACTGATTAAGGTTCACCCATGAAAACGATTCAATACGCACTGGTTGACGGCATTGCCACCATTACCTTTGACGAGCCCGACTCCCCGGTCAACACCATGTGCCTGCAGTGGCAGGAGGACATGGCCACCCTGACCGCGCAGGTGTTGGGCGACAAAGACGCCATCCAAGGCATTTTGCTGACCTCGGCCAAGTCTTCCTTTTTTGCCGGGGCCGACCTCAAAGGCACCATGCGCTTGACGGCGGCCGATGCGCCGCGTGTCTTTATCGAAATCGAGCGCCTCAAAAAGAACTTCCGTACCATCGAGACCCTGGGCAAGCCGGTGGTCAGCCTGCTGGGCGGCACAGCGTTGGGCGGCGGTTGGGAAGTAGCCTTGGTGGGCCACCACCGCATTGCCGTGGACGACAGGAAGATCCAGTTCGGCATGCCCGAAGTCACCCTGGGCCTGCTGCCCGGCGCCGGTGGCGTAACCAAGATGACCCGCCACCTGGGTCTGATGGGCGCACAGCCCTACTTGGTGGAGGGCAAGTTGTTCAACCCGTCTGAGGCCAAAGCCTTGGGCCTGGTGCACGATTTGGTGGCCCCTGGAGACAACGCCCAAGCCGAAATGCGCACCAAAGCCCTGGCCTGGATTGCCGCCAACCCCAGCGCGCAACACCCGTGGGAGGCAAAAGGCTACAAGGTGCCCGGCGGCCTGCCCTCCAGCCCCGCCGTGGCGCAGATGCTGGCCGTGGCCCCGGCCATGATCAAGAAGCAAACCCGCGGCCTGTACCCCGCCCCAGAGGCCATCATGGCCTGCATGGTCGAAGGCCTGCAGGTGGACATTGAAACCGCCCTGCGCCTGGAAAGCCGTGCGCTGGCAATACTCATGACCAGCGGCAATGCCCGCGCCATGATCAATACCTTCTTCTTCAACCTCAACGCCATCAAAGGCGGCCAAAGTCGCCCTGCCGGTGTGCCCAAGTTCAAGCCCACCAAAGTCGGCCTTTTGGGCGCCGGCATGATGGGCGCTGGCATTGCCTACGCACAGGCCAGCCGGGGTATTGCCACGGTGCTTAAAGACGTGAGCCAGGAGAAAGCGGACCTGGGCAAAAGCTACACCGCCAAGCTCACCCAAAGCCGCGTGAGCAAAGGGCGCATGACGGCAGAGGCCCAGCAAGCGATTCTGGACCGTATCCACGCCACCGGTTCGGTGCAAAACCTCAAAGACTGTGACCTGATTATTGAGGCGGTGTTCGAGAACCGTGACCTTAAAGCCAAGGTCACCCAAGAGGCTGAGCCCCTGCTCGCGCCCGGCGGATTTTTTGCCTCCAACACCTCCACCCTGCCCATCAGCGGCTTGGCGACTGCCAGTGCTGCACCGCAAAAATTCATCGGCATCCACTTCTTCAGCCCGGTGGACAAGATGAAGCTGGTGGAAATCATCAAAGGCAGCCAGACCGACAACGAGACCGTGGCCCGTGCCTATGACTACGTGCAAGCCCTGGGCAAGCTGCCCATTGTGGTGAACGACTCGCGCGGCTTCTTCACCAGCCGCGTGTTTGGCACCTTCGTGATGGAAGGCGTGGCCATGGTGGGTGAAGGCATTCCAGCAGCTGCCATTGAAAACGCAGGCATTCAATGCGGCATGCCGGTGGGCCCCTTGGCCGTGCTGGACGAAACTGCCCTCACCTTGAGCTTGCATGTGATGGAACAAACCCGTGCCGACTATGAAGCCGAAGGCAAGCCTTTTGTGGCAACACCGGGCGAGTTGCTGGTGGCCGAGATGGTGCGCAAGCACCAGCGCCCGGGTCGCGCCGGTGGTGCGGGCTTCTATGAGTACCCCAGTTCGGAAGACGCCAAAAAAGGTGCCAAAAAAGCCTTGTGGCCCCAACTGCAGCCGCTGTACGAAAAAGCCGATGTCCAGTGGACCATCACCGATCTCAAAGACCGCCTGCTCTACCGCCAAGCGGTGGAAACCGCGCGTTGCTTGGCAGAGGGCGTGCTCACCAGCGTGCACGACGCCAACATCGGCTCTATCTTTGGCATTGGTTTCCCAGCCTGGACGGGTGGCGCCATGCAGTTCATCTACGGCATGGGTCAAACGGCGTTCGAGGCGCGGGCTGCTGAATTAGCCGCCCAGTTTGGTGACGGTTTTACGCTGACCGATGCGGTCAAGGCTGCGATCGCGCAGCACCAGCCCGCATATTGACGACAATCAACTCCAATATCCACCCAAACCACTTTACTCAAAGGAATCACCCCACCATGCAAACATTCAAAGGCAAGGCGGTGGTGATCACCGGCGCGGCGTCCGGCATCGGCGAGGCACTGGCAACTGCATTGGCCCAGCGTGGTGCGCGCTTGCTGCTGTGTGACATCGACGGCATGGGTTTGGTGCGGGTGGTGGACCGCTTGGTGCAGCAAGGCTGTGAATGCACTGGCACGGTGACCGATACCGGTAACGAAGCGGCCCTCTACGCGTTGGCGCAAACCGCACAAGAGCGCCTGGGCGGCGCCGACGTGCTGATCAACAACGCCGGTGTGTCGCTGGTGTCCCCAGTGGAAAAACTGCAAACGACCGATGCCCATTGGCTGATGAACATCAACTTTTGGGGCGTGGTGCATGGCTGCCAGGCGTTTTTGCCGCAACTGCGCAAAAAGCCGGACGCGCTGCTGGTCAACATCTCCAGCATCTTCGCCATGGTGTCCATGCCCACCCAAAGCATTTACAACGCGTCCAAGGCCGCTGTGCGGGGCTTTAGCGACGCACTGCGTGAAGAACTTAAAGGCAGCACCGTGGGTGTGTTGTGCGTACACCCCGGCGGCATCAAGACCAACATTGCCAACAAGGCACGCATTACCGATGTGTCTATGGTGGCCGATTCCGACCAAGATATGCGCGACCATTTCACCAAAGTGGCACGCACCACACCGGCCCAAGCGGCACAGACCATCATCACCGCCATGGAGCATGGCAAAACCCGCGTACTCATTGGGTCTGACGCAAAACTGCTGGACTTTTTGTACCGCCTGTTTCCCACCCGGTCCTCCGGTTGGTTGACCGCCATGAGCAACTACCTACGACGCCAATCCGATGCAAAACCTTCCAAAAATTGACAAAGCGCGGGTGCTGCGCACACCTGAGGCGCGCTTTGACAACCTGCCCGACTTTCCCTATACGCCGCACTACCTGGACCTGGGCGGGTCCCAGCACCCCAACGGGCTGCGCATTGCCTACATCGACGAAGGTCCACGCGACGCCGCGCCCGTGCTGCTGATGCATGGCGAGCCCACTTGGTCGTACCTGTACCGCAAGATGATTCCGGTTTTGGTGGCAGCCGGTCACCGGGTGATTGCGCCGGATTTGGTGGGTTTTGGTCGGTCGGACAAACCGACATGCAACAACGACTATTCGTACCACAACCATGTGCAATGGATGTGCGCGTGGATGGCGCAATTGGATCTACAAAACACCACCCTGTTTTGCCAAGACTGGGGCTCGCTCGTTGGCCTGCGCATGGTGACCGACAGCCCCGAGCGCTTTGCCCGGGTGGTGTTGGCCAACGGCGCCTTGCCCACTGGCAACCAAACCGATGTTCCCATAGCCTTTGCGCTGTGGCGGGCGTTTGCGCGCTTCAGCCCCTGGTTCCCCATTGGGCGCATTGTCAATTCAGGCTGTGTGAACAAACTCAACGACCAGGAGCAAGCCGCTTACGACGCGCCCTTCCCGTCGTCCAAATTTGAGAAGGCAGCACGCCTTTTCCCCACCTTTGTACCGACTACAGCGGGGAACCCCGAGCGCGCGCGCAATGAGCAGGCTTGGCAGGTTTTGCAACAGTGGCAAAAGCCATTTTTGACCCTGTTTAGCGACCGCGACCCGATCACCCGGGACGGGGAAAAGGTGTTCCAAAAAATGGTGCCCGGCGCGCGGGACCAACCCCACAGCATCACCCGTGGCGCTGGCCACTTTTTGCAAGAAGACAAGGGCCCTGAGCTGGCTAAGCAAATAGCGGAATGGATTGCGCTGACACCCGCAGCCGCCACCCGCCCTGTGCGCCCGATTGGTGGCGGCACTTCAACCCGCGGAACCACCGCACATTAAGAACCACCCAGATGCTTTCGCGCCTGCTTCGTTGGATTATTTTTGTACTGTGCATGGTTGGTGCTGGCGTTGGATATGGCCTAGTCCAATGGAACCTGGCCCCGACGTGGGTTGCCCTATTGCTCGCCGCAGTGGCGCCTTTTTTGACCTTGTTGTTGATTGTGGGCGTGAGCATGTTTAAGTCCAGACCGGAAGAAGCAAACGCCATCTGGTGGCGGGCCCTGCTCAGGGAATACCTGGCTGGTATACATGTCTTTTTGTTTCGCCAACCTTGGGCACTAGTGGCGCCGCGCATACAGGAGCCCTCCGTGGCGCCGACGCCACCGCGGGTACCAGTGCTTTTGGTGCATGGCTACATGTGCAACCACCGCACATGGGACGACGTAGCCCGCGCCCTGCGGGCCGCAGGACATACGGTTTTAGCGGTAAACCTGGAGCCGCTGTTTACCTCCATTGACCGTTTTGCACCGGCCATCGACACAGGGGTATCAGACCTGTGCAAACACACCGGCGCAAGCCAAGTCGCCTTGGTGGGCCACAGCATGGGGGGCATTGCCATCCGCGCCTGGATGCGCCAAAGTGGCACCGATAAAGTAGCCCGTGTTCTGACCCTGGGCAGCCCCCATGCTGGCACACAAATTGACCCGCGCCCGTTGACTCCCAATGGGCGACAAATGCTTTGGCAGAGCGCGTGGTTGGCCGAATTAGCGGCCAGCGAATCGGACGAAACACGTGCTTTGATGCGGGTTGCGCTGGCGACACACGACAACATCGTCTACCCGCAGCGGACGCAAGTACTGCCCGGCGTGCACACCACGGTGTTTGACGGCATGGCGCACATGCAACTGTGTTTGGCGCCACAGCCCATTGCCTGGGTATGCGCACAATTGGCCAATCTCGCACCGAACAGGGCCGAGCCCCATTCGTTGACCGCTTAAAGGAGACGATAAATGACCGAATTACTGGTTCGCAAACTGTTGATCGACCTGAACACACCGATTGCGCCGCGCTGGAACGGTGGCGACGCATTTCGCTCGGCGTTTTTCAACGCCTTGTCCATGAGTTTTCCGGTCGGCGAGCAGTATTTCATGGACGCGGTGCGTGCTGGGCTGCAACATCTGCCGCCACATGACCAACAGCGTTTTGCACCCGAAGTGCAGGGTTTTGTTGGGCAAGAGGCCACGCACCGGCGCATCCATGCCCTGTTCAATGGTCACCTGCAGGCCTCGGGCTACGACAACGCTTTGGAGCGCCGTGCAGCGGCACGTATGCGTGCCAACGCCCACTACGATGTGCGTATTCACCTCGCCGCCACTGCCGCCACCGAGCACCTAACCGCCATTTTTGCCGACTGGATGTTTCGCCACCCCGAAGCGCTGCAAGGCGCAGAGCCGCGCTTACAAACGCTGTGGATGTGGCACAGCGCCGAAGAAGCCGAGCACTGCAGCACCGCGTTTGACCTGTACAAAGCGCTGGGCGGCAATGAGCGCTGGCGCCTGAGTCTGCTGCGCTACGTCACCCTCACTTTTGCAGCCGACATTACCCGCCAAACCATTCGCAACCTGTGGCATGACAAAGCTTTGTTCCGCTGGAGCACCTGGCGCAGTGCAGCCCAATTGCTGTTTGCCAAAGACGGCATGGTGCGTGGCTCGGTTGCACAGTGGCGCGCTTACAAGTCACCCCATTTCCACCCACGCCAGCAAGACACCACACCGGCCCTGCAATGGCTGCAGGACAACACCGCCCAGTACCGCGTGGTGGGGCAAGCGGCTTAAACCCAGTCGCCCGTGCGACCCCGTTTAGAGGGATCGGTCTGTCGCAGGCTTGCCGCAAGGCGGGTTTCTGGGCGATGATCGGCACTACCCGCCACTCGCCAAGCTACTGCCATGCACGCACTCAACCCGACCGACTCCGCCTTCCTGTGGATGGAAACCCGCAACCAGCCCATGCATGTGGCGGGATTGAATATCTACACGCCCCCAGCGGACGCAGCGCCTGGCTTTGTTGCCAAACTACTGGCCGATTGGAATAAGGCACTTCAGGCCAAGTCGCCCTTCAACCTGCGCCCCGTGCTGCGCATGGGTCTGTGGTATTGGGAGGAAGACAGCGAATTCGAGCTGGACTACCACCTGCGCCATTTGGCACTGCCCCAACCTGGGCGTATCCGCGAGCTTTTGGCCATGGTCTCGCGCCTGCACGGCAACCTGCTGGACCGCAACCGCCCCCTGTGGGAGTGTTATGTGATTGAAGGTCTGCCCGGTGGCCGTTTTGCGATCTACACCAAGATGCACCACGCACTCATCGATGGCGTCAGTGGCGCACGGATGATGGCCAAAAGCCTCTCGACCACCCCCACTGAGCACAAGCCACCTCTGTGGGCCCAGGACCTGATGTCCAGGCCCGGCGGGCGTACCAAATCGGCGCCACCTAGCCTGCTGGACCAACTGACCAACGTCGCTAAAGCGGGCAAAGATATCCTGCCCGGCGTGGGCACGGGGCTGTGGGACAGTGTGCGCGGCGCTTTCGCACAAAGCATTGCCGCCCTGCCCTACCAAGCGCCACCCACCCCGTTTAACGTGGAAATATCGGGGTCGCGGCGCTTTGCGTCGCAGTCTTACTCGCTGGCCCGGTTCAAACACATTGGCGAGGCGGCTGGTGCCACCGTCAATGACGTCACACTTGCCATTTGCGCCGGTGCGCTGCGGGAGTACTTAGCCACGCAGAATAAGCTGCCCAAAAAGCCGCTGATTGCTATGGTGCCGGTTTCCTTGCATGAAGAAGGCTCCGCCGGTGGCAACCAGGTGTCTTTGCTGTTGGCTAACCTGGCAACCCACATTGCCGACCCGCTCAAGCGCCTGCAGCGCATTGTCGCGTCCACCACCGAGGCCAAAAACAAGCTGACCAAGATGCCGCGTCTGCAAAAAATGGCGCATGGCATCTCGTCCATCTCGCCCTTGGGCCTCGGTATGGTGACAGGCAGTGCCGAAAAGCACCCGCTATTCAACCTGGTGATCTCCAATGTGCCCGGCCCCAAAGATGCGCTGTACCTCAGTGATGCGCATTTGGACGAGGTGTACCCGGTGTCCATACCCACGCATTACTTGGCGCTGAACATCACCATCAGTGGTTACGGCGACCGCCTGGGCTTTGGCTACATTGCCTGCCGCCGCTCGGTGCCCGCTTTGCAGCGGATGCTGGACTACACCCACAACGCCATTGTGGAGTTGGAAGCGGCCTTGGGCTTGGGGGCACACCATGCCCCGAAGAAAGCCAGCGCCAAAGCCACCAGCACTACTGTCAAACCTACGCGGCGAAAAAAAGCGGCGTAAGAGGCTGGGTGGCACAGCGTTTTGCTCCGTGTCCCCCGCCCGCTTTGCGGGCTCCTCCTTTACCTACGCAAAACACTGTGCCACCCAGCCTCCAGCAGCTTATTTGCTATAAAAAAGGTATCTGCTTGCGCAATGATTTCGAGGGCTAGAAGCCTAAAACACCTTTTATTTCACAGCCCCTGTCACGATGCCAACCAACCGCCCCCACTCCAAGGCCGACCTGTTTTGGTCGTTCTCGATGCTGGCCTTGCAGGGCTTTGGTGGGGTGTTGGCCATCGTGCAATCCGAGTTGGTTGAGAAAAAGCAGTGGCTCACCCGCGAGGAGTTTCTCGAAGAGTGGGCGGTAGCGCAGATTCTTCCGGGCCCCAACGTGGTGAACCTGTCGTT
>JBBRNS010000057.1:0-18914 GCA_038230175.1 Burkholderiales bacterium | reverse complement strand
TAGTCAAAATGCCCAAATAGGCCAGGTCATGGATGACGCCCTGCACCATGTTGCGCCCCACCTCGGCCGGTGACTCCCGCTCCTCGTCCGTTGGCAACCCTTTTTGAATGATCATCTTCTCGGGGCGTACCGCAACATGCACCGCCATACCCAGCGTTCCGGTAATACCGTGGTTAATGAAGTGCTGGCATTCTGGCGTATTGATGAGGACGTGGTCTGAGGCATCCTCTTGCACCTGCCCACCAAACAAATTGACGCTGCCAATAAAGTCGGCCACAAAGCGGCAGTCCGGCGTCTCGTAAATTTCGTTAGGGCGCCCAATTTGCAGAATCTTGCCCTCATTCATGACACCAATGCGGGTGGCCATGGTCATGGCTTCCTCTTGGTCGTGCGTCACCATCACGCAGGTCACGCCCACTTGCTCAATGATGCCGACCAACTCTAATTGGGTGCGTTCGCGCAATTTGGCATCCAGGGCGCCCAGAGGCTCATCGAGAAGCAGTAGTTTCGGCCGTTTGGCCAGGCTGCGCGCCAAGGCCACGCGCTGTTGCTGCCCACCCGACAACTGGTGGGGATACCGCTTGGCGTAGGGCTGCAATTGCACCAAATCCAGCATTTGCGCCACCCGGTCTTGTATCTCTGCCTTGGGAAGACCATCGCGGCGTAAGCCGAATGCGATGTTGGCCCACACCGTGAGGTGCGGAAACAGCGCATAACTTTGAAACATCATGTTGATGGGGCGCTCATAGGGCGCCAAGCCCACGATGTCGCGCCCACCCAGCAGTATTTCGCCCGACGACGGCGTCTCAAACCCTGCCAACATGCGCAGCAACGTAGACTTGCCGCAACCCGACGACCCGAGCAGGGCAAAAATTTCACCCTTTTGGATGTCCAAACTGACCTCATCCACGGCAAACACATCGTCGAATTTTTTGACCAGGCGCTTGATTTGCAAAAACGGCGCAGGTGCGTTGTTTGCCGGTGCCGGATTGATGTCGGATTGAGTTACCACCAAATTACCTTTGTCGCGAATGAATGGGCTAGCCTAAATACATGCACGCATTTTAATGAGCCAACCCCCCTATGACGCCCAGCCCCACTGAAACGCCGCAAAAAGAACGCTGGCGTGCTTATGGGTATCTCGCTCTCAGCATGGCGTTGGTTGGTAGTTATGTAGCGCTGTCCAAGCCCTTGGTGGCTGCACTGTCTGTTTTTTTGCTCGGCTGGCTGCGGTTTGGCATTGGCGGACTGGCCATGCTGCATTGGCTCAAGCGCCCTGCCGACGAGCCCACCATGACAGCCAACACCCGGTGGCTGTTGTTTTGTGAATCCTTTTTGGGTAATTTCCTC
Source organism: Burkholderiales bacterium (assembly GCA_038230175.1). Lineage (GTDB taxonomy): Bacteria > Pseudomonadota > Gammaproteobacteria > Burkholderiales > Burkholderiaceae_C > Allorhodoferax. Next base: position 17,564 of record JBBRNS010000057.1, on the reverse strand, counting down.
TTCACCGTGTGCATGCTGTTTGGCATCAGCATGACCACGGCAGTATCGGCAGGCATCATCATGGCCACGATTCCCGCAGTGGTTGCTTTATTGAGCTGGGTGTTTCTAAAAGAACACGTCGGCGTGCGGGTATGGATAGCCGTCGCGTGCGGCGCCGGTGGTATTGGGTTACTAGCGCTATCAAAAGTGGAGCTATCTGCGCAGTATCCACAAGGGCTGTCGGCCGATTTAACCCACCCTTCAGAGCTGCTGGGCAATTTGCTGGTGTTTGCCTCTGTGGTGTGTGAAGCCTCCTACGCCGTGATCGGCAAAAAGCTCACCCATGTGCTGACGCCCAAGCGCATCACAGCGCTCATCAACGCCTGGGGATTTGTGTTGATGACACCGCTGGGGCTTTACGCGGCGCTGCACTTCAACTTCCAAACCGTCACCACGCCAACTTGGCTGCTGCTCTTGTTCTATGCCATGGCGGCCAGCATCTGGACTGTGTGGCTGTGGATGAGCGGACTCAAAACCGTATCCGCAGCGCGCGCGGGGGTTTTCACCGTGATGCTGCCGATTTCAGCAGCCACCGTGGGCGTGGTGGCACTGGGTGAATCCTTTGACACCCTCCAATATGCCGCGTTTGCCTTAGCCCTCGTCGGCGTTGTATTGGCCACCCTACCCGACACCCGCCGGACCGCTAGCCTTGACTACACCAAGGCGTGAGCCGCGACCACGATACCGTCTTCATCGGCATACAGCCAATCACCCGGGCGCACCCAAACACCCTGCACTTGCACTGGCACGTCGGCTTGCCCCTGGTTGCGCTTTTCGGTGGGCAAAGGCATCGCCGCCAACGCGCGTATGCCCACCGCATGGCCCGCCAGTTCGGCGGTATCACGCACGCAGCCATCAATCACCACCCCGGCCCATCCGTTGCGCGCCGCAGCGGCGCCCAAATTGCCCCCCAGCAGGGCGTGGCGCAATGACGCACCGCCATCGACCACCAACACCTTGCCAACACGCCCCTGTGGCGTGTCGATGAAGCCTTCTGAGTCCACCGCCGCTTTGACCAGGGTGTTGTCCTCAAAACACTTGACGGTCGTTACCGGCCCAAAGAATCGGGTGTGCTTTCCGAAGTCTTTAAAGACTGGCGGCAACACGCGGAAATTGCCGCCTGTCTCTGCCTTGTGGGCGTCGCACAAATCACATGTGGCAAAGGCTATGGTCATGAATGGAAGCTCCTTTTCAACGAAATAGCCTATTCTCCAATAAAAAAAACAACATTCCACTATGAAAAAAGCATTTCCTCACTTGGAAAGCCGCTTTTTCTCCAGTAGCATCCGAGTTACCAGTGAAGACGCAGATTTTTGCTGGTGATTAATCAACTTCAAGAAGGACAATCGATCATGGCAACTGCGACAAAAGCACCCGCAAAAAAAGCGGCACCAGCGAAAAAGGCGGCACCTGCTAAAGCTGCAGCCCCCGCCAAAAAAGTAGCCGCCAAGGCTCCTGCCAAGAAAGCCGCTCCGGCTAAGAAGGCAGCCCCTGCGAAGAAAGTAGCCGCGACAAAAGCGCCGGCTAAAAAGCGCACCGCCAACGCAGCCTTCATGAAGGCTTTGACCCCGAGCGCGGCTCTGGCGTCCATCGTCGGCAACAGCCCACTGCCACGCACCGAAGTGGTTAAGCAATTGTGGGTGTACATCAAGAAGCACAAGCTGCAAGATGCCGTCAATAAACGCATGATCAATGCCGATGCGAAACTCAAAGAAGTGTTCGGCAAAGTGCAAGTGTCGATGTTTGAGATGGCTGGCCTGATTGGCAAGCACCTGAAATAAACGTCAGTACACTGATACGCAAAAGGCCGGTTTTAAACCGGCCTTTTTTTTATTCCTGCGCCACGGCTCGATGGGCCGTAGCGCCAGATTTTCAAATGCCACCTCTGCCAAGACGGCTTCCTTAGGCGAAAGCGGCACTGGTCAATACGGGTACCGTTAAACTAATCCGACGTACCCACTACAGGACACTTGTACTTATCCACCATGACCATTGAAGCCATTGCCGCCGTCTTGTTTGCCCTAGCACTGGCTCACACCTTTTGCACCAGCTTTTTTCTGCGCCTTGCACACCGCATGCCGCACCATGCTGGCTTATTGCACCTGCTGGGCGAGGTGGAGGTGGTGTTTGGCTTCTGGGCGTTTGTCCTCATCGTGGTGATGGCGCTGGTCACCACGGGCGACGCGGCGGTAGCCTATGCCGAGTCACTGCATTACACAGAACCCCTGTTTGTTTTTGTCATCATGGTCGTGGCGGCCTCCAAGCCGGTTTTGGTCACCATTCAGGGCTTGATTGCCTTCATCGCGCGTCTGGCCCCGCTGCACACCACCGTGGCACAAACGTGGTTGTGCTTGGCACTGGTTCCTCTGATTGGTTCGCTGATTACCGAGCCCGCTGCCATGACCCTGGCAGCATTGATGTTGGCCCCCTTGGTGTTTCGCCCGCGTATGCCCGAGTGGGCAAAATACGGGGCCTTGGGTGTCTTGTTTGTCAACATCTCCATCGGCGGCACGCTGACTTCCTTTGCGGCACCACCGGTGTTGATGGTGGCTGCCACCTGGAAATGGGACAGCATGTTTATGCTGACCCATTTTGGCTGGAAGGCGGCCATTGCCGTACTGATCAACGCAACCGCCATGACCTGGATGCTGCGCCCCCACCTTCTGCGCAGCGCCGATGACACGCCAGATGACATGCCCGACAGCGTGCCCTTGGTCGTGAAGGCTGTGCACATGGTCTTTCTGGCTGCAGTGGTCGTTTTTGCCCACCACCCGGTGATCTTTGTGGGCTTGTTCCTCTTCTTTCTGGGCTTTACCCAAGCCTATGCCCGTTACCAGAATCCGCTGATCTTGAAAGAAGGTCTGTTGGTCGGATTTTTCTTGGCGGGCTTGGTGGTGCTGGGCGGTATGCAGCGCTGGTGGCTGCAACCCATCGTGTCGAGCCTGCAACCTACGGCATTATTCTTTGGCGCAATGGGCCTGACGGCCCTGACCGATAACGCCGCACTCACCTACCTAGGATCGCTGATCCAAGGAATCACACCCGCGTCCCAGTACGCATTGGTGGCAGGCGCGGTAGCCGGTGGCGGCTTGACCGTGATTGCCAATGCTCCCAATCCAGCGGGCGTCGCCCTGCTGCGCAAGGGCTTTCAGGACGAGACCATTGGCGCGGGTGGCCTGTTGCTAGGCGCCATGGCACCCACGGCCGTAGCCGGTCTGCTGTTGCTACTGTTGTAGGGGCCCAGCCCCCACCCTTATCGGCAAGCGGGGTTTAGCCCACCCACTTGCGCGCATTGCGCCACAGCTGCATCCACGGGCTGTGGGCATTGGCGTCTAGCCCATTCCAACCCATCTGGATATTGCGAAACACCCGCTCCGGGTGCGGCATCATGGCAGTGAAGCGGCCATCGGTGGTGGTTACCGCCGTCAAACCAGCGGGGCTGCCGTTGGGGTTGAACGGATAGGCCTCGGTCGCGGCACCGGTGTTGTCAACGTAGCGCATGGCGGCAATCGCCTTATCGGCATGCCCCCGGTGTTTGAAGTTAGCAAACCCCTCACCATGGGAGACCACAATCGGCAATCGCATGCCGGCCAAACCATTGAAGAACAGGCTGGGTGACTCCAACACCTCCACCATGGACAGGCGCGCCTCAAAACGCTCGCTCTGGTTGGTGGTGAAGCGCGGCCAATCCTGCGCGCCGGGGATGATGTCGGCCAGCTCGGCAAACATTTGGCAGCCGTTGCACACGCCCAGGCCAAAGGTATCGCCACGGCCAAAGAAAGCTTGAAACTGGTCGGCCAAAGCGGCGTTAAAGGTGATGGAGCGCGCCCAACCAATACCGGCACCCAACGTATCACCGTAACTGAAGCCGCCACACGCCACCACGCCTTGGAAGTCAGCCAACTTTGCGCGGCCGCTTTGCAGGTCGGTCATGTGCACGTCATACGCTTCAAAACCTGCCTCGGCAAAGGCGTAGGCCATTTCCACATGGGAGTTGACACCCTGCTCACGCAAAACGGCCACCTTGGGCCGCGCCGACAACACCGAAGGTGCTACGTTTTTAGGAGCTGCTTGCGCACGTTCTACGAGGGCTAGAGCCTGATTTGGCATGTAAATATGCAGGCCTGGATCGGCTAGCGCACCGGCGGCAGCGTGCTCGGCATCGGCGCAGGCCGGGTTGTCGCGCTGCTGGCAAATCTTCCAGCTCACGCTGTCCCACACCTGGTGCAGGTCCACCAAGGGTGCTTTAAAAATGGCTTTGGCGTCGCGCCAGATTTGAAGCTGGTCTTTTCCCACGTCGATCGCCGAGGAGCCCGGGCGTGTGGTCCCCACAAAATGGCTGAACGCCGAAAGCCCGTGTTCGCGCAAAACCTGCATTACCGCGCTGCGCTCGGCCGTACGCACCTGCAGCACCACACCCAGCTCTTCGCTGAACAGCGCCTTGAGCGTCAACTCCTCGCGGCGCGCCCCCACCTGACCCGCCCAGTTCTTGCTGTCGCCCACGTCCATGCGGCTGTCGCTGATGCCGTCGCCCTCAAGGACCAGCATGTCCACATTCAGCGCCACGCCCACACGTCCGGCAAACGCCATCTCGGCCACGCAGGCCAAGAGCCCGCCGTCGCTTCGGTCGTGGTACGCCAAAATTTTTCCCTGTGCGCGCAAGGCGTTGACCGCGTTGACCAGGTTCACCAGGTCTTTGGCGTTGTCCAAATCGGGCACCGTGTCACCCACCTGGTTCAGCGTTTGCGCCAGGATGCTGGTGGCCATGCGGTGTTTGCCATGGCCCAGGTCGACCAGCACCAAGGTGGTGTCTTCAGTGGCGTTGAGCTGCGGCGTGAGCGTGCCGCGCACGTCGGCCAGCGTGGCAAACGCGCTGACGATCAGCGATACCGGGGACGTAACTTTTTTGTCGCCCGAATCGTCCTTCCACTGCGTGCGCATGGACAGCGAATCCTTGCCCACGGGAATAGAGATGCCCAATGCCGGGCAAAGTTCCAGCCCCACAGCCTTCACCGTGGCATACAGCGCCGCGTCTTCACCCGCTTCACCGCAGGCAGCCATCCAGTTGGCCGACAGCTTGACGCGCCCAAGCTCAATAGGCGCGGCCAGCAGGTTGGTTATCGCCTCGGCTACCGCCATGCGGCCCGATGCAGGGGCATCCAGCGCCGCCATGGGGGTGCGTTCGCCCATGGACATGGCCTCACCGGCAAAACCTTTGAAGTCGGCCAAAGTGACCGCGCAATCAGCCACCGGCACCTGCCAGGGGCCGACCATCTGGTCGCGGTGGGTCAGACCGCCCACGGTGCGGTCACCAATGGTGATGAGAAAGCGTTTAGACGCCACCGTGGGGTGGGCCAGCACGTCGATGGCGGCTTTTTGCAGGTCCACACCGGTCAGGTCCAGCGGTTTGAACTGGCGCGCCACGGTTTTGACATCGCGGTGCATCTTGGGCGGCTTGCCCAGCAGCACGTTCATGGGCATGTGAACTGGCGCCCCCACGCTCCCCACTTCGTGTGGTTCGCTGCCCCCCACGGGGGCTGTGCTTGCTTGGGTCGGCCCTGCGCGGCGCACGGCGTCGCTGTCGTACACCACCAAATCGCGCTCGTCAGTCGCCACGCCAATCACGGCAAACGGGCAGCGTTCGCGCGCGCAAAGCGCCTCAAACTGTGCCAGCGATTCGGGTGCAATGGCCAGCACATAACGCTCTTGACTTTCGTTGCACCAAATTTCCTTGGGCGCCATGCCGGACTCTTCGAGCTTGACGGCCCGCAAATCGAAGCGCGCACCGCGGCCGGCGTCGTTGGTCAGTTCAGGGAATGCGTTGGAGAGGCCTCCAGCACCCACGTCATGGATGGCCAGAATCGGGTTGCCGCTACCGGATGGGCCGCCCGTTGTGCCCTGAATCCAGCACTGGTTGATCACCTCTTGCGCACGGCGCTCGATCTCTGGGTTGCCGCGCTGGACCGAGTCAAAGTCCAGCTCGGCCGCGTTGGCGCCAGTGGCCATGGAGCTGGCTGCGCTGCCGCCCATGCCAATGCGCATGCCGGGGCCGCCGAGTTGAATCAGCAGGCTGCCTGCGGGGAACTCAATCTTGTGGGTCTGGTCGGCGTCGATCACGCCCAGGCCACCGGCAATCATGATGGGCTTGTGGTAGCCACGCTGCACGGTGTCCACATCGCTGGTCACGCTTTGTTCGTATTCGCGGAAGTAGCCCAAGAGGTTGGGTCGGCCAAACTCGTTGTTGAAGGCGGCGCCGCCCAGGGGGCCCTCAATCATGATCTGCAGCGGGCTGGCAATGTGCTCGGGCTTGCCAAACGCAGGCACGCCGTCTTGCGGCCACAGCTTGGACACGGTAAAGCCGGAGAGGCCCGCCTTGGGCTTGGAGCCACGCCCGGTGGCACCTTCGTCGCGAATCTCGCCCCCCGCGCCGGTGGACGCACCAGGGAACGGGCTAATGGCCGTGGGGTGGTTGTGGGTTTCCACCTTCATCAGAATGTGGTTGACCTTGCTATTTTTTTCATAGCTGGGCGCGCACACTTCTAGAGGGCCAGAGGCCGATTTGGCGTCAAAACGCTCGACCAGTACGCCTTCCATCACCGACGCGTTGTCGGAGTACGCCACCAGCATGTGCTGGGGGTTCTGCTGGTGGGTGTGGCGGATCATGCCAAACATGCTTTGGTCTTGCGCCACGCCATCGATGGTGAACTGGGCGTTAAAAATCTTGTGGCGGCAGTGCTCGCTGTTGGCCTGGGCAAACATCATCAGCTCCACATCGGTGGGGTTGCGCCCCAGCGTGGTGAAGGCGTTGACCAGGTAATCGATCTCGTCGGCCGCCAAGGCCAGACCAAAGGTGGTGTTGGCAGCCACCAAGGCTGCCCTTCCGCCTTGCAACACATCCACATGGTCCATGGGTGCGGCCTGCAGAGCGCTAAACAAGGCTAGGGCTTGTTCGCGCGCAAACATGGCGCTCTCAGTCATGCGGTCGTGCAGCAATGCAGCCACTTGCGCCATTTGCGCGGGGCTGAGCTCGGACTTGGATAACAAACCGTGCTTCAAGGTCAGGCGGTATTCCACCAAACGCTCAACCCGCTTAACCGCAAAGCCGCAGTTGTGGGCAATGTCGGTCGCTTTAGACGCCCAAGGCGACACCGTACCCAGCCGGGGCGAGACCACCAGCAAGGGGCCATCCACTGGCCCCACATAGGGCTCGCCATAGGTCAGCAAGGCGGCCAGCTTGGTGTGCAGAGCCGCGTCGGGCACGGCATCGGTCGCGACCAGGTGCACAAACCGGGCCGAGATGCCGGTGATCTTGTCGTGTACTGCGGCAAGGCTGGGCAAGAGTTGCTGAACACGAAAGCTGCTCAGGGCATTGCTGCCCTCAAATTGGGTGATATGCAGGGTCACGGGGGCGGCCTAGAGAGTGGGCTGATGGGGGGCAAGGGAGTAAAACGGGGCCAAACCGATGCCTTTTGGGCACACAGCGCGACTGAGGCAGAATTTTAACTGGCTCTGTTGCCACCTAGGGATGGGGCCATGTCACAATTCCCCATTTAGCCCCTCCGTTTCGGAACTCGAAGAAGAAAGACATCATGGAACTTCTATCCGGATTTCGCGCGCTCTTCAAAAGGCCCGCGTCGCCAGAGAAAGCGGTTGTCCTTGCTGACGTAGACCCGAATGCGCCCCCTAGCGAGCGACGCACGCGTGGACGCCTCAACGCCCGCGAAAACCTGCGTGTTTTGATCATTGACGACTCACCCACCGTTTGCGCGGCCTTGAAGAAGATCTTGCGCTCAGCTGGCTGCATTACCATCCAAGCACTGGATGCGGAAACCGGTTTGGAAATGGTTCACACCGAGAACCCGGAGCTGATCTTTTTAGACATCGTGCTGCCACGCATGAATGGCTTCTCAGCCCTGCGCCACCTGCGCCGCGATCCCAAGACCAAAGAGATTCCGGTGATCATGATCAGCGGTAACGAACAAGCCACCGAGCAGTTCTTCGGCAGCGCCATTGGCGCCGACGACTTCATGAAAAAGCCCTTTTCCCGCTCTGAGGTGTTTGCCCGAATCGAGCGTTTACTAGACAGTGATCTGACGCCACGCCGCCAGGTGACGGCCAGCACGACTGCCCACGCCCCGCTGAGCCCTTAAGCCCAGCACCCTTACCCACTCCCCGCTCGTTTGCCCCAGCCCCGCAGCAAAAACTGCAGGCGCTGGGCAAAAACCCGGTTTAGGCCGCGACCGTCTTCTTTTTCGGAGGCAGTGTGTGGGTCAAGATACGCTTCATCACCGTCATGTACTGCTTAAACAAGCTTCCGGTGTTGTAAAACAAGCCGTATTTCTTGCAAAGCGCTTGAATCTGGGGCGCCACTTCTGCGTAGCGGTGCGCAGGCATGTCGGGGAACAGGTGGTGTTCAATCTGGTGGCTCAGGTGCCCGGTCATGATGTGAAACAGCCGCCCGCCGGTCAAATTGCTAGAACCTGACAACTGGCGCAGGTACCAGTCACCCCGGGTTTCGTTTAGCGTGTCTTCACGGCGGTAAATCGCCACTCCTTCAGTAAAGTGGCCGCAAAAGATGACCACATAGGTCCACAGGTTGCGGATCAGGTTCGCACAGAAGTTGCCCGCCAAAACCCGCGGTGCACTCCACAACGCCAATGCGGGAAACAACAGGTAGTCCTTGAACCACACCTTGCCAACCTTGGTCAAAAACTTGTTCAAGCGCGCCTTGAACTCAGCCTTGGGCATGGCACCGTGGGTGTAACGCCCAATCTCCAGGTCATGCGAGCCCACACCGTACTGAAAGCCCATCGCCAGCATCAGGTTGGCCAGGGGCTGGAACCAATGGCGCGGCTTCCAGCGCTGCTCGTCCGTTAAGCGCAGCAGTGAGTAACCCAGATCACGGTCCATACCCAAAATGTTGGTATGGGTGTGGTGCATCACATTGTGCGAATGGCGCCACTGCTCACCGTCACAGGCGATGTCCCATTCAAATTTTTGCGAGTTCAGAGACGGGTCGCCCGTCCAGTCGTACTGGCCGTGCATCACGTTGTGGCCAATTTCCATGTTGTCCATGATTTTGGCGTTGGCCAGTGCCATCACGCCCGCCACCCAACTCAAGGGGCCAATACCAAAATGCAAGAGCGCACGGCCACCGATCTCGCTGGCGCGGCAGATGCGGATCATGCTGCGGATGTGGTCCACATCGGCCTGACCCAGGTTGTTCATCACGCTGTCGCGAATGGCGTTGACCTCGCGCTCGAATTCGGCAACCTGTTCGCGGCTGAGGTGGGTTGGTTTGGCAAAGCTCATGGCGTGCTCCAGTAGTTAAGTCGTAAGGTTTGTAAAAAGGGTTTTGCGCAGTTGCTGGGTCACAGATCGAGCGCCACGTCCGAGCGTGCCGTCGAAATACACAGGCGAATCAGCTCGTTGGGCGCCGACGAGATTTCTCCGGTCAGCAAGTTCTCCACCGTGCCACTGGCCTTGACGCACTGGCAACTGCGGCAGATGCCAATACGGCAGCCATGTTTGGGCGACAGACCAGAGCGCTCCGCTTGCACCAGCAAGGGCTCGGTACCGCTGGTGGTAAACCGCTTACCGCTGGCAGCGAACTCCACGTTCACCGGTGTACCGGGCGCGGTGGTGGGCAGCAAAGGCGCACCGACAAAACGTTCGCTGTATAGCGGCAGCGGCAAGGCCTCGTCCGCCCAATAGGCGTGCACCGCGTCCATCAAACCGGCGGGGCCACACATCCAAGTGCTGCGCTGCGCCAAGTCGGGCACGGCTTGCAACAGAGTTTGGGGGGTAAAGCGGCCTTGGCTTTCGTCAAAATGCACTAGCAAGCTCAACTCGGCATAGTCGGCGGCAATGGCCTGAAGTTTTTGCGCAAAAATCAAATCGTCGGGCGAACGGCACACATGCAAAAACACCACGTCGCCCTGGTAGTGGCGTTGGTGCAAGTCGCGCAGCATCGCCATGACCGGGGTAATGCCGCTGCCAGCGCTGAGTAACAGCATCTTGGCCGGCAGTTGCGCTGGCAAGACAAATTCACCGTGCGCCTGGCTGATCGTCAGCACACCACCCACCTTGGCGTGGTCGTGCAGGTGGTTGGACACCAAACCACCCGCTTGGCGCTTCACGGTAAAAGCCAGGCGGCGCGCACCCGGCGCTGAGCACAGGCTGTAGGCCCGCTCGACAAAGCGGCCGTCTATTTCCACACGCACCCGCACAAACTGGCCGGCTACCGCGCCCGCCCACAGCGCGTTAGGCGCCAGGACAAATGTTTTGGCCGATGCCGTTTCGTCGATGACCTTAACAATGCGGGCCCGCACCTGCGTCAAGGACAGCAAGGGATGCAGGTCGGCCAGCACGTCTTCCACCGCGCTGAGGCGAACAATCGACTCAACCCAAGGGTGCTGCAGTGCCGCGACGATCGGCGCATTGATAGACTGTACCCAGCGCGCTTGTGATGATGAGGAAGCAGTGGACATGTTGATCTCCCGTTTGTGAACCGTGTTTGGTGATGGCTGTATTGTGTACATGTGTACACTGGATGTCAACTTAATCGTGCAAAATTAGAGAACAAACCTAATATTCCTATTAAAAACAGCTACTTACACCGAATTATTTCCATAATTAATAGTTCACTTGTACACAAAAACAAACCAAATATCACCGATATTGACCATGACCAAAGCCGCAACGACTGCCGAGCGCAAAGACAAGCTCACCCGCACTGAACGCAAAGACATCACCCGCAACAGCTTGTTGCAGGCCGCATTGGCCCTGATTGGCGAGGGGCGCAGCTTTACCAGCCTGGGTATTCGTGAAATCGCCCGCGAAGCGACGATGGTCCCCAACGCCTTTTACCGACACTTTCGCAGCACCGATGACCTCGGCTTGGCGCTGGTTGAAGAGGTCGGTATCACCCTGCGCCGCCTGCTGCGCGAGGTGCGCCAAAATGCGGTGGAGCAAGCCGAGATGACCCGGCGATCGGTGCAGGTCTACCACCAGTACGTGGTCCAAAACCGGCTGCTGTTTTTGTTTATTTCCAGCGAACGCTCTGGGGGCAGTCGCATCCTGCGCCTTGCCATTCGCAATGAGGTAACCCATTTCACCAACGAAATGGCGCAAGACTTCCGCCGCATTGGGATCTACAACGACATGTCCACCCAGAGCCTGCAAATGATCTGCGGTCTGATCGTGACCACCATGCTGGCTGCAGCCCCTGAAATTCTTGACCTTCCACCGGGCCAGCCCCTGCTAGAGGCCGAGATGATTGAAAACTTCGTGCGCCAGATGCAGGTGGTGCTGCTGGGTGCGTCGCGCTGGCGTGATAAGCCGCTGCGCCATGTGGTGGCATCGTCCCCGCAAGCGGAGCCTGCCACGCTCGGGGATAATTGACCGATGACAATTACTTATAAAGACGCCCAAGGCATTGCGGGCATGCGCGTGGCCGGTCGGCTGGCCTCCGAAGTGCTGGACTACCTCACCCCCTTTGTCCAACCCGGCGTCACCACCAACGCCCTGGACAAACTGGCCCACGACTACATCACCCAGGTGCAGGGCGGCATTCCGGCACCGCTCAATTACACCGGTGGTGGCGACATCCCCTACCCCAAATCCATCTGCACCTCGGTCAACCACCAGGTCTGCCACGGCATCCCCAACGACAAGATGCTAAAAAAGGGCGATGTGGTCAACATCGACGTCACCGTCATCAAAGACAGCTGGCACGGTGACACCAGCCGCATGTTTGCGGTGGGTGACGTGTCGATTGCAGCCAAGCGGCTGGCCGCAGTCACCTATGACGCGATGTGGCGCGGCATCATGATGGTCAAGCCGGGCATCCACCTGGGCGACATTGGCCACGCCATTCAGGTGTTTACCGAAGGGCACGGCTTTAGCGTGGTGCGCGAATTCTGTGGCCACGGCATTGGGCAAATCTTCCATGAAGAGCCCCAAGTGCTGCACTACGGCCGCCCCGGCACGCTGCAAAAACTGGTTGAAGGCATGACCTTCACCATCGAACCCATGGTGAACGCGGGCAAAAAAGAGATCAAAAACGGCCCCGAGAAAGACGGTTGGACCATCGTTACCAAAGACCACTCCCTGTCCGCCCAGTGGGAACACACGGTGCTGGTGACTGCTACTGGCTACGAGGTTCTGACCGTCTCGGCCGGCAGCCCTGCCATCCCCGCCTTTGTGCCGCCCCTCACGACGGCCTAAGTCGTGAGCGCCACCCCCATGGCCGCAGCAGCGCTGGACCTGCAGGCCCTGCGCGCCGATTACCGCGCCCAAAAAACCGCGTTACTGCAAACCATCAGCCGCCCGCAGGCCACGGCCCGGGATGTGCGCCACCTGCTCTCCCGCATGGCGCTGCTGGCCGACGGTTTGCTCAAACAGCTGTGGGACCACGCGGGCTTGCAGTCGCCCCTGGCGCTGCTGGCAGTGGGTGGCTTTGGCCGTGGCGAGTTGTTTCCAAACTCCGATGTCGACGTGCTGCTGCTGCTGCCCGACAGCGTCTCGGTCGACGACGATGCGGTGCTCAAGGAAAAAATTGAAACCTTTATTGGCGCCTGCTGGGATGCCGGGTTAGAGATTGGCTCCAGCGTACGCACCCTCTCCACTTGCCTGGCCGAAGCCGCAAAAGACGTCACTGTGCAAACCGCCTTGCTCGAGTGCCGGCTCATCACCGGCAACGCCGACTTAGTAGGCCAATTTACCCAAGCTTTTTTTGCCGCGCTGGACCCTAAGGCCTTCTTCATTGCCAAAACACTGGAGATGCGCCAGCGCCACACCAAGTTCGACAACACGCCCTATTCGCTAGAGCCCAACTGCAAGGAATCGCCAGGCGGTTTGCGCGACCTGCAGGTGATCTTGTGGGTGGCTAAGGCGGCGGGGTTTGGCGCGCACTGGAGTGACCTAGCCCGCCACGGGCTGGCCACACCGTTTGAAGTGCAGCAAATCCAGCGCAACGAAGCACTCTTGTGCCTGATCCGCGCGCGCCTGCACATCATTGCCAACCGGCGTGAAGACCGCCTGGTGTTTGACATGCAAACCGCAGTGGCCGCTGCATTTGGTTATGGCACCACCACGCCCTCACCCACCACCTTTGTGCGGGCCAGCGAGGTGCTGATGCGCCGCTACTACTGGGCGGCCAAAGCCGTGGTCCAGCTCAACCAAATTTTGATGCTCAACATCGAAGAGCGGCTGAACCCTTCTACCCATGAGCCCCAGCCGATCAACGCCCGCTTCAACGACAAGGCGGGGATGATTGACGTGGTTAGCGACGACATCTACCAGCGCGACCCGCATGCGATTTTGGAGACCTTCTTGCTCTACCAGAGCACGGTGGGCGTGAACGGCCTCTCGGCCCGAACCCTGCGGGCGCTGTACAACGCCCGCGATTTGATGGATGCAAAGTTTCGCAGCGACCCGGTCAACCACCAGACCTTTTGCGCCATCTTGGCGCAGCCCGAGGGCATCACCCACGCCATGCGCTTGATGAACCAAACCTCGGTGCTGGGCCGCTACCTGTGGGTGTTTCGCCGCATCGTGGGGCAGATGCAGCACGACCTGTTCCATGTCTACACGGTAGACCAGCACATTCTCATGGTGCTGCGCAATGTGCGCCGGTATTTCATTGCGGAGCATGCCCACGACTACCCGTTTTGCTCACAACTAGCCTCCGGTTGGGATAAGCCCAGCCTGTTGTATGTGGCGGCCCTGTTCCACGACATTGCCAAGGGGCGCGGTGGCGACCATTCTGAGCTGGGCGCGATTGCGGTGCGGCGCTTTTGCAAGCAGCACGGTTACACCGGAAAAGACGGAGAACTGATTGAATTTTTGGTGCGTGAGCACCTGACCATGAGCCGCATTGCCCAAAAGTCGGACCTGAGCGACCCGCAGGTGATTGCCGATTTTGCCAAACATGTGGGCTGCGAGCGCCGCCTAACCGCCCTGTATTTGCTCACTGTGGCCGACATTCGCGGCACATCGCCGAAGGTATGGAACGCCTGGAAAGCCAAGCTGTTGGAAGACCTGTACCGGCTCACCAGCCGCGTGCTGGGCGGGCACGCACCCAACCCCCATGCGGAGGTAGAAGCCCGCAAGCGCGATGCCCTTATCAAGGTGAATATGCACACCCTGCCCTTTGAGGCGCATAAGGCACTGTGGGACACACTGGATGTGGGCTATTTCATGCGCCATGACGCAACCGACATTGCCTGGCATACCCGCCAGCTCTCGCGCCTGGTAGGCTCGGCAACGCCAGTGGTGCGTGCCCATCGCTCACCTGCCGGCGAAGGCTTGCAGGTGCTGGTGTACACCCCCGACCAGAGCGACCTGTTTGCCCGCATCTGCGGCTATTTCGACCAAGGCGATTACAGCATTTTGGATGCCCGCATCCACACCGCCAAAGACGGCCATGCGCTGGACACGTTCCAGGTCATTACCTCGGCCACGCCGGACGAATACCGCGAGGTGTGCAGCCTGCTCGAAGTCGGGCTGGCCAAAGCCATCACCGACACCGGGCCACTGCCCGCCCCCAGCAAGGGCCGCGTGTCGCGCCGGGTCAAGAGCTTCCCGGTAGCGCCACGGGTGACGCTGAACCCCGATGAGCGCGGCCAAAGTTGGCTGCTCAATATCGCGGCCAGCGACCGCCCCGGCCTGCTCTACAGCGTGGCACGGGTGTTGGCGCACCACCAAGTCAATTTGAAGTTGGCCAAAATTGCCACCTTGGGCGAACGGGTGGAAGACACCTTCCTCATCGACGGGTCGGAGCTGCAGCACAACCGCCAGCAAATTGAAATCGAAACCGAATTGTTGACGGCCTTGGCCGCCTAAGTGCCCCAGCGCTTTCGCTATTCTTTTAATAGCTGCTTACGCTGGTTCTGTGAGGGCTAGAGGCCTATTTGGCTTTAAAAACCTTGAACACTGACTCTGCCACGGCTTTAGTCATCCTCAGCGGCCGCCAGCTCAGGAAACAGAACCTCGGTAAAACCCAGTTGCGACAGGTCGCGCATGCGCATGGGGTACAGCTTGCCCCACAGGTGGTCGCACTCGTGCTGCACCACCCGGGCGTGGAAGCCGTCTACCGTGCGATCAATGGGGTCGCCATACTGGTCAAACCCGGCATAGTGGATACGCGACCAGCGTGGCACCAGTCCGCGTAGGCCGGGCACCGACAAGCAGCCCTCCCAGTCAGACTCTTCACCCTCTCCCAGCGGGGTAATCACTGGGTTGATCAGCACCGTTTGGGGCACCACCGCGCGGTCCGGGTAGCGCGGGTTCGCCGCACCGGAGCCGAATATCACCACCTGCAGGTCCACCCCAATTTGTGGTGCTGCCAAGCCCGCGCCGTTGGCGGCATGCATGGTGTCTAGCAGGTCGGTAATCAGGAGGTGCAAGGCGTCGCTGTCAAAGGCGCCTTGCGGCACTGCCTGGGCTTGGCGCAGCAGGCGTGGGTCGCCCATTTTTAGAATCTCACGGACGGTCATGCTGCGTCTCCTTCGGGGGGGGCGGGGGTGTCTGGCGTGGCGGGTTTAGCGGCTTCGGCAGGTGTGGCCAGCAGGGTTTGCATGGCGGCTTCGTCCAGCACGGTGATGCCCAGCGCTACGGCCTTGTCGAGCTTGCTACCGGCATCAGTACCAGCCACCACATAGTCGGTCTTTTTGCTGACCGAGCCTGCCACCTTGGCACCGGCCGCTTCCAGCAGGTCTTTGGCCTGGTCACGGCTCAGCGTTGGGAAAGTGCCGGTCAGCACAAAGGTCTTGCCCGCTAAGGGCTTGGGCGCCCGTGCCGTGGGCGGCCCCTCCTCCCACACCACGCCACAGGCGCGCAGTTGCTCGACCACCTCGCGGTTGTGGGCTTGGTCAAAAAAGGTGCGCAGACTTTTGGCCACGATGGGGCCCACGTCGGCAACCTCAATCAGTTGCTCTAGGCTGGCGTCCATGATGGCGTCCATGGTGCCGAAATGCTGCACCAGTGCTTTTGCTGTGGCCTCACCCACATGGCGAATACCCAGGCCATAGACAAACCGAGGCAAGGTGGTGTTTTTGGATTGCTGCAGCGCATCGACCAGGTTCTGCGCCGATTTATCGGCCATGCGGTCCAGTGCTGCCAACGCCACCAGCCCCAGGCGGTAGAGGTCTGGCAGGGTTTTGACGATGCCCGCGTCCACCAACTGGTCGACCAGCTTGTCGCCCAAGCCGTCCACCTCGACCGCGCGGCGCTGGGCAAAATGCAAAATCGCCTGCTTGCGCTGGGCGCTGCAAAACAGGCCGCCGGTGCAGCGGTGGTTGGCTTCGCCAGGCTCGCGCACCACGTCGCTGCCGCAAATGGGGCATTGGCGTGGCATGTGAAAGTTGGGCACATAGGGGCTGCGCGCCTGTGGCGCAGTAGGCGGTACCAGCAGCGCAGCGTCGCCCGCCGCGCCGTGTTCACCGCCGACATCCTGGGCCAGGGTGTTGGCTACACGCCCCACCACTTCAGGAATAACGTCCCCCGCACGGCGCACCACCACCACATCACCCACACGCACGTCCTTCTTGCGCACCTCAAACAGGTTGTGCAGCGTGGCATTGGTCACGGTCACGCCGCCCACAAACACGGGCGCCAGTTTGGCCACGGGCGTGAGTTTGCCGGTGCGCCCCACCTGAATGTCGATGCCCAGTACGGTGGTGAGTTGTTCTTGCGCCGGGTATTTGTGGGCCACCGCCCAGCGCGGCTCACGGGTAACAAAACCCAAGAGCTGCTGCAGCGCCAGACTGTTGACCTTGTAGACGACGCCGTCAATGTCGAACGGCAACTGGTCACGCGTGGTACCGATACGCTGGTGGTACGCTATTAAATCAGTAGCGCCTTGCGCACGTTCTACCTGGGCTGCAACCGGAAAACCCCATATTTTTAGGATCTGAAGCAAGCCGTAATGGGTATCCCATCGAGGGGCGCCTTGGTCAGGTGGTGTGACCTCACCCACACCGTAGGCAAAAAAACTTAATGGGCGCTGCGCCGCAATGGCCGGATCAAGCTGGCGCACCGCACCGGCTGCGGCGTTGCGCGGGTTCACAAAAGTCTTCTCGTTTTTCTCGCCCGCCGCAATACGCGCGCGTTGGCGCGCATTCAGCGCGTCAAAGTCATCCCGGCGCATGTAGACCTCGCCGCGCACCTCTAGTACCGGCGGCACACCCTCGGGTAAACGCAAGGGGATCTGGCCAATGGTGCGGATGTTTTGGGTCACATCTTCACCGGTGGCACCGTCGCCCCGGGTGGCGGCCTGTACCAGCACACCGTGTACGTAGCGCAGGCTCATCGCCAGACCGTCAAACTTCAACTCGGCTACGTATTCGACGGCAGGGTCGGCCTCGGTTAAACCCAATTCTTTGCGCACCCGGGTATCAAAGGCCTGCGCGCCGCTGGCTTCGGTGTCGGTCTCGGTACGGATGCTGAGCATGGCCACCGCGTGGCGCACCGGCGCGAAGGCGTCTAGCGGCTTGCCGCCTACTCGCTGGGTGGGTGAGTCC
>JBBRNS010000056.1:0-19392 GCA_038230175.1 Burkholderiales bacterium | reverse complement strand
CTGGGCGACCTGCACAACCTCGTCCCAGCTGTTGCCGCCTTCTACCAAATCCAGTACCGAATGGCGGTACATGAGGATGAAATTGGGGCCCACTGCGGCCCGCACTTGGCGCACGATCTCGACGGGCAACCGCATGCGGTTCTCAATACTGCCGCCCCAGCGGTCAGTGCGCTTGTTGGTGCGGTTGCACAAGAATTGGTTCAGCAAATAACCTTCGCTGCCCATGATCTCCACGCCGTCATAGCCTGCCTTTTGCGCCAGCTTGGCGCAGCGTACATAGTCCTTGATGGTGGACTGGATGCCGCGCTCACTCAGTGCCTTGGGTTTAAACATCGAAATGGGCGACTTCACGGCAGAGGCCGACACGACAAATGGCTGGTACCCGTAGCGCCCCGAATGCAAGATTTGCATCAGAATCTTGCTGCCCGCTTCATGCACCGCTTGGGTCACTTGGCGGTGGTTAAGCACGTCAAATATGGAACTGACCGTGCCGCAAAAGGGCAGCAACCAACCCTGGCGGTTGGGCGAGATACCGCCGGTCACCATCAAACCCACGCCGCCTTCGGCACGTTCGCGGAAATAGGCCGCGAGCTTGGGGTAGTTGTAGAAGCGGTCCTCCAGCCCGGTGTGCATAGAACCCATCATTACGCGGTTTTTCAGGGTGGTGAAGCCCAGGTTCAGGGGCTGTAGCAGGTGCGGATGTGCGCTTTTTTGGGTCGTCATGGAATCAATCGAATGGAAATTGCAAAAGTACGGGCGGCTGGAGGCGCAAGCGCTACACCAGTAACACAACGGCGCGGGCTTCGATGGCAAGGCCCTCCCCCACAGGCCCCATTTTCTCAGCCGTTTTGGCCTTGACATTGACCTGATCGAGCTGCAGGCCCAATACCTGCGCAATGCGCGCGCGCATCGCGCCAATGTGGGGTGCAAATTTAGGCGCCTGGGCGATCACAGTGCTGTCGATATTGCCAATGGTGTAGCCCTTGTCCCGCACCAGTTTGGCGGCTTGTGCCAAAAGCACGGCAGAGTCGGCGCCCTTGTGCTGCGGGTCGGTGTCTGAAAAATGGGTGCCAATGTCACCCAGCGCGGCCGCGCCCAAAAGTGCATCGGTAATGGCATGCAAAAGAGCGTCGGCATCCGAGTGGCCCAGAAGCCCCTTGGTGTGGGGAATATCGACGCCGCCCAAGATGAGCTTTCGCCCCTCGATCAAGGCATGAATATCCCAGCCTTCGCCAATCCGCAAATTCATGGGTGTGTCTTCCTTGCAAAAAAATCCAGGCCTCGTGGGCCAAAGTAATGGCGGTCAAGGCCAAAATGCGTCCCGTTCTGGGGTTGGGCAATCAGTTTACACAGGTGCACGCCGACTCCATGCGAAACTGTAGGGTCTCCGCTCGCTTGCACGAAATTTGCATGCATGCCCCTTTGGCAGCGTACCCCACTTACTTAACTCTCCACAACTGGACACAACATGCGATTTTCGGAAGACAGACTGGCAACACTTTTGTGCAGCGACCAGGTCAAGCGCCCCATCCACATTTGGGAGCCACGTGACCCGCGCGCTGTGATTTTGGCGATCCACGGTGGCATGGCCCACGCTGGTGACTACGTTACGCCAGCGCTGTATTTCAAAGAATACGGTGTGGCCACGGTCAGTTTTGACATGTGCGGCCACGACGGCAAAAAGCGGGTTGATATTCCGGGCTTTCAGTCCTTCTTGGACGACTTGCAGCTGTTCATGAAGTGGGTGCAAAAAAGCTACCCCGATTTGCCCATTTTCATCATGGGGCACTCCATGGGTGCGCTGATTGCCACGCACCTTGAGTTTGGTGCGTTCGCCAAAGAGCACGCCATCAAAGGCGTTATTTTGTCGTCACCCTACTACGTCAACGCCGTCAAAGTACCCAAAGTCTTGCAGGCATTTAGCCAAACGCTGGCCAAAATCATGCCCAAGGTGAAGGTGCCACTGGAGCATTTGACCCACCAGCTGACCCACGATGCCACCATCACAGCCCGCCACTTGGCCGATGAGAAAGACGACATTCGTGCAACCGAGGTGAGCTTTCGGTTTGCGGCGTCGCTGCTTGCAGCGCAGGCAGCGCTGCCAAGCAGTTTTGCCGCGTGGACGCACCCGGTTTTTGCCGTGGTGGCTGGGGACGACAAGCTGGCCAATGCCCAAGGTGCGAAGGCCTTGTTGGATACCATTCCGAAAGCCCTCATGGAGTACCACGCCTACCCTGAGAACTTCCACGAAAACTTCAACGAAGTGAACCGCAACGCTATTTTTGCGGACATCTTGAACTGGATGGGCCAGCGCATCGCCATCTAGGCCAACCGGTCACGCGCCAGCCCGGCTTACGGTGTAGGCCAATACGGGCAGACCCGAGACCGACACCGCCATTTCGGCAAATAGGGGCATGGCGCCTTGGTCGCTGCCTGTGGCGGCCATCACGGCGGCCCGCACCCGCTCAGTCACCAGAATCTCGCCCGCGCGGGCAATGTCTTCACCCAGCTTAAATGCCAGGTTGACCGCATCGCCAAAGCAGTCCACCTGCTCAATCAGCAAAATATCACCCTGGTCGATGCCAATGCTAAAGGCGATGGCGGCTGCGTTACCTTCCACTGTGGCCGCTGCCGCGTCCATCATGGCCAGCGCTGCGTTTACCGCTTGGGTCGGGTCGTCAAACACGGCCAGCAAGTTGTCGGCCTCATTTTTGACCACAGAGCCCCCATGGGCCAGCACGAGGGGCCGGGTCAGCAAATGCATGCGCCGTATCTGGCACAGGTAGGCCAATATGCCTTCGCGTCGCACAGTCAGGGTAAAGCCGCTCATGTCGAGCGCCAATACCACCTTGTGGCGCTGAAAAGTA
The DNA here is from genome assembly GCA_038230175.1 of Burkholderiales bacterium. Classification (GTDB taxonomy): domain Bacteria; phylum Pseudomonadota; class Gammaproteobacteria; order Burkholderiales; family Burkholderiaceae_C; genus Allorhodoferax. The sequence goes on along the minus strand of JBBRNS010000056.1, from coordinate 16,525 downwards.
TCCACCACCAACTGTGCAATGGCAGGCCTGCGCTCCGGCGTGGCGGCATTGAGGGTATCCAAAAGGGCTGCGAAAGACTGCATAGTGGGGAAATCTGGTTTGAGGATGGGGTGAATTCATTTGACCGCGCGACAGCCGTCGTAGTGGCGGAGTATGCCTTTGCGCAAGCCCATGGTGTGGCGTATTCACGATGCATGCATTTCCCTTTTCTTGCACATCCAGCTTGCTGCGGGTGTGAATCCGAAAAAGTATGAGCGATCAGTATGGAATGCGCTAAACCGCAATACTCCAACAACCTCGGTCCAGAAATTGTTGAGACAAATACCAGGAAGTAATGGGGCAACTTCGGGCCCATTGTGGTCATCGAGTGAAGGGGAATGTAGCCATTCAGACCTTAAATGGCTTCGCCGTAACATTCGACGTAAGGTGCTTAACAAATGGGCTTGCGGCTGACTTCGAATGCCACTTGAACAAAAATCGCTCACCGTGTTCGTTTCTGAGGCTGACAGTAACGCTAAGGTCGCCAATCGGATCAAAAATACCGCGAGCGCCACCAGTTTCCTCTCGTTTTTCGATTGTCGCTGTTGCACCAATAAGACTAAACCTGTGGTCGGATGCCTCGATCCGTAGATCCTCAAGTGCTTGAGTTGCCTTGCGCTGAAGACCATGGAAGTGACGACGGTCCGCTACGCCACGCATGACGATACCTACGATCGCAACGACTAAGAAAAGAAAGATGAGTTCGCGCGGTAGTGCGGCAGCCATGCTATGCCTAACGAATTAAGTCTATCTGCCGGGCGACAAAGGTGGGAGAAACCATGTTGGACTACACCGCTTAAGCGGCGACTTTGACCGATTCTATGCCGCAAAAAGCCGGCATTGGGCGACATTCCGAGTGACTGCTCCTGGCTCGATCGCAGGTTTTCAAAACCGAATTTTCTCAGCGACTCCTACACCTATCCCTAACGCACAATTTCTCTCATGTCATGCTGACTGGCTACAAGAAGCCGGTTCATGGCCTATCGCGCCAAATTGGCTCCATCACTAAATGCCGTTTGGGGGGGGGGCAGATGCGAGCGGCAACTTGGCCTATTCGTGCAACCTACGCGCGCCCAACACCGCCTCAGCCAACGCAAAGTCCTGCGGGTAGGTGACTTTAAAGTTCTGCGCACTGCCCTCCACCAAAAGCGGGGCTTTGCCGACGAATTCCATGGCGCTGGATTCATCGGTGACCGCATCGCCAGCGGCTTGCAGGGCCTGCATTAAATCGGCAATGCGGAACATTTGTGGGGTTTGGGCCAGCCATTTGTCGCTGCGGTCCACCGTTTGGGCCACGCGGCCGTGGGCTTCCTGCTTGAGGGTGTCTGGCAGCTTGAGCGCCAAAAGCCCCCCGACCGCGTCATCCACACAAGCATCAATCAGGGCATTGATCTGTTCTGGGGTGATCAGGCACCGCGCTGCGTCATGCACCATCACCCAGTCGCTGGGGTCTGCACCACGCTCCATCAAGGCATTTAGACCATTAAACACGCTGCTAGCCCTCGTAGAACCTCCGCAAGCAGCTATCAAAACCGTAGCATCTTCGACATCAAAGAAGGTATCGCCCAATGACACCACCACAAGCGTACCGGCCAGCCGGGGCACGGCGGCAAACGCCGTCAGGGTGTGGTGCACCATGGCCTTGCCGGCCAGCGCCTGGTATTGCTTGGGGCCCTGCGCCCCAGAGCGCGAACCGGTGCCGGCGCAGGGTATCAGGGCCCAAATGCGGGTGGCGGAAGCGGCGCCGGGGTCAGCAATGAAGTCGGAATTGGGGGGGGAGGTGTGCATGATGGTGTGGCCCATTCTAAAATCGAAGCGCAAGCCCCCTCGCCCCTTTTCACCGATTCACCCAATAATGCCCCGCACCCCAACCGCAGCCCCTGTGCTTAAGCGGTCGCTGCTGCCCTGATCGCCTTCATGGAATTACCCAAATTACTGACTGGCAAGCGTTTTACGCTGCCGCGCCCGCCCGGCTCTGCCGACGCCTTGCTCTTGGCCCAACTGGGCGCGCGCGAAAAAGCAGCGGGTCGCCCCATGACAGTGATCACGGCGGACGCCAGCGACGCACAGCGCTTGTTGGAAGAGATTCCGTTTTTCGCCCCCGGCCTGCGCTGTGCGCTGTTTCCGGACTGGGAGACGCTGCCCTACGACACCTTCTCGCCCCACCAAGACCTGATCAGCGAACGCCTGGCCACCCTCTGGCGCATCAGCCAGCGCGACAAAGAAACCGGTGCCGACGTGATTCTGGTGCCCGCCACCACCGCCCTCTACCGGCTGGCGCCGCCCAGCTTTCTGGCTGGTTACACCTTCCACTTCAAGGTCAAACAAAAGCTGGACGAGGCCAAGCTCAAGGCCCAGCTCACGCTGGCGGGCTACAGCCACGTCACCCAAGTGGTCAGCCCCGGCGAATATGCCGTGCGTGGCGGGTTGATAGACCTGTTCCCTATGGGCAGCGCGGTGCCCTACCGGGTGGACCTGTTTGACGACGAGGTGGACAGTATCCGCACGTTTGACCCGGACAGCCAGCGCAGCCTGTACCCCGTGCCCGAGGTGCGGCTGTTGCCCGGGCGCGAGTTCCCGATGGACGACGAGGCACGGGCCAAGTTCCGCAGCCGCTGGCGCGAATTGTTAGAGGGCGACCCGACCAAGAGCCGCATCTACAAAGACATAGGCAACGGCGTGGCCACGGCGGGCATTGAGTACTACTTGCCACTGTTTTTTGACGAAACCGCCACGGTGTTTGACTACCTGGGCGGGGGCACTGATGCAGCCGCCAAGGGACAGCAAGCACCCACCGTGGTGCTGCACGGCGACCTAGAAGCTGCGTTTCAGCATTTTTGGCAGGACACCAAAGAGCGCTACCGGCTGGTGCAGGGTGACCCGGATCGCCCCGCCCTGCCGCCTGAATCGCTGTTTTTAGGCACCGAGCAGTTTTATGCCCGGGCCAATGGTTACGCCCAACTTGCTATCAAACCGGTAGCTGCTCACGCAGATTCTACGGGGGCTACAGGCCAAATTGGCACTGAAATGCCAGCCCCGCCCTTCGTGGAGCTGGACGCCCTGCCGCTGCTGTCAGTCGAGCGCGGCACCGAAGACCCGCTGGCCCGCCTCAAGCTACATGCCCGCAACACCCAGCACCGCATGCTGGTGCTGGCCGAAAGCGATGGCCGGCGCGAAAGCCTGCTGGACTTTTTGCGCGCCAGTGGCGTGAACCCGCCCGCCTTTGACTCGCTGCTGGATTTTCAGACCAGCAACGAGAAATTCGGCATTGCCACCGCCGCGCTGACCACGGGGTTTGCGTGGTTAGAGCACGGTATTGACCTGGTCACCGAGACCGAGTTGTTTGTATCCGGCCCCACCACGCGCCGTCGCAAGAAGCAAGAGCAGGTCAGCGACGTTGAAGCGCTGATCAAAGACCTGAGCGAGCTCAACGTGGGCGACCCGGTGGTGCACAGCCAACACGGCATTGGACGATACCGGGGCCTGATCAACCTGGACCTAGGCAACAAGCTGGCCAACGGCGAGCCGGAGTTACAAGAGTTTTTGCACCTAGAGTACGCCGACAAGGCCACGCTCTATGTGCCAGTCAGCCAGTTGCAACTGATCAGCCGCTACACCGGCGTGAGTGCCGACGAAGCGCCTCTGCACAAACTGGGCAGTGGCCAGTGGGAAAAAGCCAAACGTCGCGCCGCAGAGCAGGTGCGCGACAGTGCCGCCGAGCTGCTCAACATCTATGCCCGCCGCGCCGCACGCGAAGGCCATGCGTTCCGCTACTCACCCAACGACTACGAAACCTTTGCCAACGATTTTGGCTTTGAAGAAACCGCTGACCAAAAAGCGGCCATCCACTGCGTGATCCAAGACATGATCAGCCCCCGCCCCATGGACCGATTGGTCTGCGGTGATGTGGGTTTTGGCAAGACCGAAGTCGCCTTGCGTGCTGCGTTTATTGCGGTGACCGGTGGCAAACAGGTGGCAATCTTGGCGCCGACCACGCTCTTGGCCGAGCAGCATTTCAATACCATCTCTGACCGCTTTGCCAAATGGCCGGTGAAGGTGGCGGAGATGAGCCGCTTTCGCTCCACCAAAGAGATCAACCTGGCGCTGAAAGGCGTGGCCGACGGCACGGTGGACATTGTGGTGGGCACGCACAAGCTGCTGTCCCAAGACACGCACTTCAAAAACCTGGGCCTGCTCATCATCGACGAAGAGCACCGCTTTGGCGTGCGCCACAAGGAGCAGATGAAGGCCCTGCGCGCCGAGGTGGACGTGCTCACACTCACCGCCACCCCCAGTCCCCGCACCATGGGCATGGCGCTGGAGGGTTTGCGCGATTTGAGCGTGATTGCTACCGCACCGCAGCGCCGCCTGGCCATCAAGACCTTTGTGCGCACCGAAGGCAACGGCGTGATCCGCGAGGCGGTTTTGCGTGAATTGAAGCGCGGCGGGCAGGTCTACTTCTTGCACAACGAGGTGGAGACGATTGAAAACCGCCGCGCCAAATTGGAAGAATTGCTGCCCGAAGCCCGCATCGCCGTGGCCCACGGCCAGATGCCCGAGCGCCAGTTGGAAGCCGTGATGCGCGACTTTATTGCCCAGCGCTACAACCTGCTGCTGTGCTCCACCATTATTGAGACTGGCATTGACGTGCCCACCGCCAACACCATCGTCATGAGCCGCGCCGACAAGTTCGGCCTGGCGCAGTTGCACCAGCTGCGTGGCCGGGTAGGCCGCAGCCACCACCAGGCCTACGCCTACCTGATGGTGCCCGATATTGAAGGCCTGACCAAGCAGGCCAAGCAGCGCCTGGACGCGATTCAGGCCATGGAAGAACTGGGCAGCGGCTTCTACCTGGCCATGCACGACCTGGAGATTCGCGGTGCGGGCGAGGTGCTGGGCGAAAACCAAAGCGGCAATATGCTCGAAGTAGGATTTCAGCTCTACAACGAGATGCTCAGCGAGGCGGTGCGCTGCCTCAAAGCCGGTATCGAGCCCGACTTACTCAGCCCACTCAACGTCACCACCGAGATCAACCTGCACTCGCCTGCCCTATTGCCCGACTACTACTGCGGCGACGTGCACCTGCGCTTGTCGTTCTACAAAAAGCTGGCCACCGCCAAAAATGCGGACCAAGTGGACCGCCTGCTGGAAGAAATCGTGGACCGCTTTGGCAAGCTACCGCCCCAAGCCCAGTCGCTGATCGACGTGCACCGCCTGCGCGTGCTGGCCAAACCCTATGGCGTGGTCAAGGTGGATGCAGCACCCGGGGTAATCACCATCACCTTCAAGAAAGACCCGCCGATTGACCCGATGAAAATCATCCAGTTGATTCAGAAGCACAAACACATCAAACTGGCCGGCAATGAGAAGCTGCGCATCGAGCGCGCGCTGCCCGAGGCCAAAGACCGGGCCCAGATGGTGCGCGATATTTTGAAGAACCTGGGGCAGCCTGTGGTGGAGGCGGCAGCTCCTTAAGCCACCCATTCTGAAATTTTAAGAAAAATAGCCCTCTAGCCCTCATATAACCTGCGCAAGCAGCTATCACTTTAATAGCAAATGCAAGCAATAATCCCACACGAATTCGCCCCCGGCCTGGTCTTGCGCGACTTTAAGCCCGGCCAGAAGCTGTCGGACTTCAAACTCATAGCGTTTGACATGGACTCCACGCTCATCAATATCGAGTGTATTGACGAGATTGCCGACGCGGTAGGCCGCAAGGCCGAGGTGGCCGCCATCACCGAAGCTGCAATGCGCGGCGAGATTACCGACTTCAAAGACAGCCTGCGTCGGCGCGTGGCCCTGCTCAAAGGTGTCACCGTGGCCGATTTGGAAGCCGTCTACGTGGAGCGCTTGCAACTCAATCCGGGCGCGGATGGGTTGGTGAAGGCGTGCAAAGCGGCTGGGCTCAAGGTGCTGCTGGTGTCGGGCGGCTTCACGTTTTTTGCCGACCGGGTGAAAGAGCGCCTAGGCATCGACTTTGCCCGCTCCAACCGGCTTGAGATTGAGAGTGGGCCCAACTGTGGCCAGCTCACGGGGCGGGTGGTTGACCAATTCTGGGGCGACATTTGCGATGGTTCCGAGAAGCGCCGCACGCTCTTGGAAGTGGCGTCCCTCTTAGGCATCGAGCCCGCACAGTGCATTGCCATGGGCGACGGCGCCAATGACCTGCCTATGATGGGTGCCGCGGGTCTGTCGGTGGCCTACCACGCCAAACCCAAAGTACGCGAGCAAGCGATGGTGTCGATTGAGTCCGGCGGGTTAGACCGCTTGCTGGAAGTGCTGGCCTAATTCTTTAGGCCCGCTGCACCACGGGCCGCCCCGCCTCAACGACAAATTGCGCCAAGGTCGAAATGCCTGAATCGACGCGGGTGACATCATCGACGACCCGCAGGGTGGTGGTCAGGTGTTTTGGGGTGAACTCTGCAACGCCATAACCCCGGCGTTCACGCTCGGCCATCACAAAATGGGGGGACTTCGCCAGCTGGTTGGAAATGTGGTCGTTGCTACCGCCATGGGAGCTGATGCTGGTGCCGCAGAATTCCACCCCTACGCTGGCACTGTTCGGCTTGGCATAGTCGGCTTTCACATGCCCAACCCAATTGGCGTGGACATCTCCCCCCAATAAAACCGGGTTCGCTAGCTTGTGGCGCTGCATGGAGTCGGTCAACCGAGTACGTGCCGCACTGTAGCCGTCCCAGGTGTCGTTGGATAGAAACTGCCCCTCACTGGCGGAAAAGTCCCGTTGCCCAAACACCGTTTGTTGGCCGACGACATTCCAGCGCCCGCCCGTGCGGCTGAACGACTGGTCTAGCCACTGCTCTTGCGCCAGCCCTAGCAGCGTGCGTTTGGGGTCGTTCCAATTGGGGCAGTCAGCGGGATTGACCGCACTGCCGCCCAAACGGCCGCCTTTGGTGCAAGCGTGTGGGTCACGGTACTGTCGATCGTCCAGCAGGTACAGCGTGGCCAGATTGCCGAAGGGCACCTGGCCGTAAATGCGCATTTCGGCGCCACCCGCCATGCCCTGAAGCGCCTTGGTCAGCACGCTGGCGCGCAGGGGCATGTTTTCGTAATAGGCTTGGTAGGCGGCGGCGCGGCGCTGCGCAAAGTTGCCGTCGGGGCCAGGGTAGCCCGCCGTGAGGGCTGCGTAGTCGTTTTGGACTTCGTGGTCGTCCCAGGTCATCAGCCAGGGGCATTCGGCATGGATCGCTTGCAGATCCGCATCGCTCTTATACAGTGCATACCGCGCCCGGTAGTCGGCCAACGTCACTGTCCAATCCAGCAAACTGGGGCGCACTGCGTTGCGGCTGCCCGGGTATTCGTAGATGTAGTCACCCAGGAACATCACCGCGTCTAATTGTTCGGCACACATGTGTCGGTAGGCGCTGTAGTAGCCGTGCTCCCAGTTCTGGCATGAGGCATAGGCCACACGCAGCTTTTTGGCCGCGGCACCCGGCTCTGGGAAGGTACGGGTTCGTCCAACGGCGCTAACGGCGTCACCCACCATAAAGCGGTAGTGGTACCAGCGGTCTGGCTCCAGGCCCGGCACCTCTACATGCACCGAATGCCCCCACTCCGCCATGGCCTGGCTTTGCCCCGACTGCGCGATGCGTTTGAACTGCGGGTCGTGCGCGATTTCCCAGCGCACGGTCAGGGCCGGTGCCAACCAGCCCGATTCACTGGGTCCACGCGGTTGCACCAAGCGGGTCCACAACACGACCGAGTCGTGCGTCGGCGAGCCGCTGGCAACACCCAGGGTAAAGGGGTTGCTGTCAAAACGTTGGGTACTCCGGGCGCTGCGCGGCAGCCACAGCGATGTGGCCAGAGCCGACGCTTGTACCAGCAGTTGTCGCCGGTCCAAAGGGGCACTAGATTTATGCAGCATCAGGCCGCCGCGATCTGGCGCAGGGCCTGCTCAAACACTTCTGGCGGCTGCCCGCCTGAGATCAGATGGCGCCCATTGATCACCACCGCGGGCACCGAGTTGATACCTTGCTGCAAAAAGAACTGTTCTTGTGCGCGCACCTCAGCGGCATAGGTGTCGCTGTCCAAAATGGCCTGGGCACGTGCTGCGTCCAGGCCCACGCTGGCGGCCACCCGCACCAGAACGGCATGGTTACTGGGGTCTTCCCCGTCTGTGAAATAGGCTTTGAGCAGCGCCTGCTTTAAGGCCTTTTGCACGGCAGCCCCTTCCAGGTGCGCCCAATGCAGCAGGCGGTGTGCGTCAAAGGTGTTGTAGATGCGCGAGCGTTTGTCCAAGTTGAAGGTAAAGCCCAGCTCGGCCCCGCGTGCGCGTATGGTTTCTTTGATGGCCGCCGCCTGCTCGGGCGTGGAGCCGTACTTTTTGGCCAGATGTTCGGTGGTGTCTTCGCCCTCGGGCGCCATGTTCGGGTTCAGCTCAAAAGGCTGAAAGGTCAGGTCCACGCTGATGTCATCGGCCACCCGGTCTAGGGCTTGCTGCAAAGACGCCAGCCCGACCGCGCACCAGGGGCAGGACACGTCGGACACGAAATCAATCGTCAGGTTCTTTTTCATGGTCGACCCCATTACAGCATGACCCGGTATCATTGGCACCCTGGGCACGGTACTCTGCCACCCAACCCGGCTTACTCGGCCCACCCTATCTAGCTTGATTACACGGCCCTGCGCCTGTTTACACGCCCAAACGCGAACCCTCCATGCCCTTTTTATCCCTTGGTCTGTCGCCGGCTTTAGCACACGCTGCCACCGCGCAGGGTTTTAGCGAACCCACACCGGTTCAAGCCCTGGCGATCCCGGTCGTTCTGGCTGGCTCCGACCTTTTGGCCTGCGCACAAACCGGCTCAGGTAAAACGGCGGCCTACGCATTGCCCATGCTGCAGCGCCTCGTGTCTGGGCCCAAACCTGACCGGCAAACTTACGCCCGTGCGGTGCATGCCCTCATCGTGGTACCCACCCGCGAATTGGCGGCCCAGGTCGGCGACGTGTTGAAAGCGCTTGCCCAAGCCCTGCCCCAGCCACCCAAGGTGGTGGTGCTTTTTGGGGGCGTATCGATCAACCCGCAGCTCATGGCGCTGCGCGGCGGCGCCGACATTGTGGTGGCCACCCCCGGCCGCCTGCTGGACGTGGTCAAAAACAATGCCGCCCAACTGGCCACCGTGCGCTGCTTGGTTCTAGACGAAGCCGACCGTTTGCTGGACATGGGCTTTGCCGAAGAGCTGACCCACGTATTAGGCCTGCTGCCGCCCAGTCGCCAGAACCTGTTTTTCTCCGCCACCTTCCCGGACGATGTGCAAGCGCTGGCCGTAAAGCTGCTGAAGAGCCCCGTGCGAGTGGATATTGAAGCTACCCCCACCACCGCGCCCGACATTCTTCAGCGCGCCATTGCGGTGGATGCCAAGGCACGCACCCAGTTGCTGCGCCATTTGATTAAGACCGAGGGTTGGAAACGGGTGCTGGTGTTTGTCGCCACCAAATACGCATCAGAGATGGTGGCCGAAAAGCTCTACAAAGCCGGTATTTACGCCACCGCCTTTCACGGCGAGCTGAGCCAAGGCGCGCGCAAGCAGGTGCTGGCCGAATTTAAAGACGAGCAGTGGGAAGTGGTGGTTACCACCGACCTGGCCGCACGCGGCATCGACATCGCCAAATTGCCGGTGGTAGTGAACTATGACCTGCCCCGCTCTGCGGTGGACTACACCCACCGCATCGGCCGCACCGGCCGTGCGGGTGAGACTGGTTTGGCAGTGAGTTTTGTCAGCGCCGACACCGAGGCGCACTTTTGCCTGATCGAAAAGCGCCACAGCATGCAATTGGCGCGTGAACAAATTGCCGGTTTTGAGCCACAGGATGTGGCCGTGCCGATGCCGGTGCTTGCGGGCGCTGACCATGGTGGCATCAAGGGCAAGCGCCCGAGCAAAAAAGACAAGTTAAGGGCCGCCGCAGCGGCAGCGGGCGATCAGTCGGCGTCTTCGTCCAAGTAAGTCGCCGAGGCGTCTACCGAGGTAACCCGGCTCTTGGCGCCATCGGGTTTGTGGGTGCGAATGCCGTGTTTGGCCAGCAGCTCGACATACAACTGCGTGCCACCGGCCTGAACCAGAGCATCAATTTGCGCGGTCAGGGCCGCGAAGTGAATCACCTCGGCCGCCTCTTTGCTGGGGCCAAACTTGCAGTCAAAGTCCCAAAAATCAACGCCTTCGGGCAGGTCGCGGCGGCGCTCGCGCTTGATGTATTTGCGAATATCGTGTTTGACCGCTTCAACGACGCGGTCGGGGTTCTTGCCTTCGATGGCCAGGGGGAATGTTTTTCTCATAGGGGTGGATTATGCAATGTAGGGCCTGCAAAGCCGGTTATCCTGCCCCACCATGAACCAACACACCACCCATGCGAACCCCAGCAAGGACGATATTGCCCTGCTGGCGCCGTTTGAGCGCCTCGGGCTAGACCGAATCACCCTGGTTACCACCGCGGACCAGGCCGAGCAGGCCCGTAAAGCGCTTGCGGCAAGCCAAGTCTGGGGTTTTGACACCGAATCCAAACCCACTTTTGTCAAAGACGAGGTCTCCACCGGGCCGCACATTGTTCAACTTGCCACACCCGAGCGCGCTTGGGTGTTTCAGTTGCATGACCTGGAGTGCCGCGCCATCGTTGGGCACTTGCTGGCCCAAGGCGGCCCCGTCAAGGCGGGCTTTGGTCTGGGCGACGACCGCAAACGGATTGTGGCCAAGCTGGGCGTGGAGCCCGCCGATGTGCTGGAGCTCAACACTATTTTTCGGGAACGTGGCTACCGCAAGGACATGGGTGTCAAGGGTGCCGTGGCCGTTTTGTTCAACCGCCGCTTCATCAAGTCTAAAAAGGCCGCCACCTCCAACTGGGCCAACCCCCATTTGACCGAGGCCCAGTTGGTCTACGCCGCCAATGACGCCTACGCCGCTGCACGGGTCTACCACGCGCTGAAACTGGGTTAAATCGCGTACAGGGCTATCCCTGAGGCCTTAAAGCGCTGCCAAAAGACCTTATCGTTTGTGTAAAGGCGAATGCCCTAGCGGGTTGCCTACGCTTGCACTCACGATAATGGCCGGTTGGGCAAACAATTGCACGCAGGACAAACACAATGAAAATTGCCGTCATAGGCGCCACCGGCATGTTGGGCTGCCACATCGCCCATGCGGTGATTGAACATGGACACGCTCTGGTGGTCATCCACCGCAATAGCAGCCGGTTGGACAAGCTGCGCGGTCTGCCGTTCACCTCCCGCATTGCCAGTCTTGAAGGACAGGACAGCTTGGTGAAGGCGCTGGCGGGGGTAGATGCCGTAATCCATGCGGCTGCCTACTACCCGACGGTGCCCCGGTCTTGGAAAAAAGATCTAAAAATCGCCCGCGCCCAGATGGCGCTGTTTTTATCGGCCTGCAAGCAAGTCGGTGCGGCGCGGCCCCTGCGGGTGGTGTATGTGGGCGCCGCCATTGCGCTGCAGCGCAGCGCCGACGGAGCGCCTGGGTGCGAATCCAACAGCTACCCCGCTCAGCCGCGCGACAAAAACAACTACCTGCAGGTCAAGTGGGCGATGGACACCATGGCATTACAAGCCGCAGCACAGGGGTTGAATGTGGTGATTGGTATACCCACCATGAGCTTTGGCGAGCACGACGACGGCCACACCACCGGCCGCTTGTTGCTAGAGATTGCCCGTGGCACCTTGCCCGGCTATCTACAAGGGGAACGCAACGTGGTCTATGCCGGTGACGCCGCACGTGGCTTGGTGTTGTGCGCTGAAAAGGGCCGAAGCGGTGAGCGTTATCTGCTCACCGGGAAAAACACCACCATGGACGACCTGGTGCGCATGATCGCAGCCCAAGCGGGCCAAACAATCCCTAAGGTGATCCCACTGCGCATAGCCCGTATTGTGGCGAAGTTGGGCAGCATCCGCTACCGGCTTTTCCGTGGTTCCGTGCCCAAACTCTCGGAAAGTGCTGTGGCGGTGATGGCATCGGGCCAGTTTATTGATGGCAGCAAGGCGCAAGCGGAGTTGGGCTACGCGCCCCGGGTGTCATTGGCCGAAACCATTGAGCGCTCACTCAACTGGTTCCGCAGCCAAGGCATGGTCGGGCACCAGTCAGATCGCCCCAAGGCCGAGCCCCGTTTTGAAAGTTAAGGCGTAGTATGCAAGCACTGTACAGCCACACAAGGGACTTTTGACAGTGACGCAAGACGCCAGCCGCCCCAAGACCGATGCCCCACGCATGCCGCTGCGTGAAGGCCTGGACGCCTGGGAGCAGTTGATTGCCAAATGCACCCGCGTGTTAGCGGAAACAGTGATAGATGCCTTGTGGCGCGTTCGATTTACCGACATCACCGAGGCGGCACGCACTCTGGCCCACCGCGACATGGACTTGGCGCTGTTTGTGCTGATCGAAGCCAACGGCAAGGCGATGAACCAATACAGCGGAAAACACGCCCTGGCCTGCCTGGTCATTTGCGAATTGTCAGCCAATTGGCTGAACTGGCCCGACGAAGAAAAACGTGCACTGGCCTTGGCGGCGCTCAGCATGAACGTCAGCATGACGTCCGCGCAAGACACCATGGCAGAGCAACGAACGGGCCTGTCCGACTTTCAACGCACCCACGTTAAATTGCATGCCAGCGCCAGCGCCGAGTTGCTGCGCAAAGCGGGGGTGGCCGACCCTCTGTGGCTGTACACCGTGGAACACCACCACACCGTCATCGCACCAGTGCCGTCCGACGGCGACACGGCAGGGCCACGCTTGGCCGATTTACTGCGCCGGGCGGATATTTACACCGCAAAGCTCAGCCGCCGGGGCACGCGCGACTCAGTCACTCCCGCTACTGCCGCGCGTGACGCCTGTCTGGATGCCAGTGGCAAACCCGACAACATTGGCGCCACCTTGCTGCGGGTGCTGGGTTTGTACCCACCGGGCACCTATGTGGAATTGACCAGCGGCGAGATCGCCATTGTGGTCAAGCGGGGCAAGAAGGCACACACGCCCATCGTGGCCAGTGTGCGCCGGCCCGATTGGGGCTTGGTCATGCCGCCGCAAAAGCGCGACACCGCCCGCGCGGGACTGGCCGTGCGCCGGGGGGTGGAGCCCGGCCATGCCCATGTGATGTTTGACGAATTACGGGTGTTGGCCTGCGCGTTTTAAGCCGGTGGTGCGGCGCTGTTAGCGGGGTTAGGAATCCTAAAATTAAGCACCCGGGTGGCGATAAACGTCTCAGCCAAAAAAAATAGCAGGGCTGCCAAAAAGCTCACCACCCCCGCCAAGAAGCCTGCCACCGCCAAGCGGCCACTTTGTAACTCTGTGGTTTCTCCAACAAACAGCACGATGATGGTCAGACCGATGAACACCGCGCACAGTGTCAACAGGGCGATGCAGGTGTTGGCCAAGCGGCCACGCACCCGCAGGCTCTTCAGCTCTGCATAGGCCCGGCGCAAAAAAACGGCGTCTTGCGAAGCCATGGCGCGCTCTTCTAGGCCGCGTGCGCGGTCGATGATGCGGGCCAAACGGCCCGCCACCGCACCAATCATTCCTGAAACCGCCGTCAGAAAAAAAACTGGCGCCACCGCCAGCTGAATGCCGTGGGTGATGGCGTCGTTATCGGGGGTAAAAATCATGCGGCAACCAATTCGTCGTAGTAATAAAAGCCATGGCAGCTACTGGCCCAGTGCGCGTTAGTGGCCTTGCGTGCACCCACGCCCAGAACGGTACGCCCTGCGGCCTTGACCTTGTGCGCCAGGGGCATGTAGTCGCTGTCACCGCTAACCACCAACACGGTGCCGATGTGGTCAAACCGACCCAGGTCTTCCATGGCGTCCAAGCACAGGCGAATATCGGCGCCGTTTTTGGCCGCGCTGCCGGGCGGAAAAAGCTGAATCAGCTCCATGCCGTGGTGCATTAGCAGGTCCCGGTAGCGGCCAAAATACTGCCAGTTACAGTAAGCCCGGTTGATGGCAATCGGGCCCAAGGTGTTGGCCAGAGCCACGATGGCCGCTACATCCACCAAGGGCTCTTGCACCTTGAAGCGGTTGTCTTGCTTGCTGTAGGCGCCCTCCATGCGGGCCTCGCACAGGGCAGCGTGCAGGTTTTCAAAATCCCAGTACAGCGCAACAGAAGGTTTGTTCATGCTTAGCCCCCCGCCCGCTTAACCGTATGGCCTTGGGCTTTGAGTAGCTCGACCACGCGGTCGCAGTGGTCGCCCTGCACCTCAATCACACCGTCTTTGACGGTGCCGCCGCTGCCGCAGGCGTTTTTGAGCTTTTTACCGAGCTCGGCCAACCCATTCGTGTCCAATAGCACCCCTTTAACCAAGGTAACGGCCTTGCCGCCCCGGCCCTTGGTCTCACGCGACACACGCACCACACCGTCGCCCTTGGGCACGGCGGCTTGCGCCTTGCAGGTGCACTGGGCCACCGGCATACGGCAATCAGGGCACATGCGGCCGGCGTCGGTGGAGTACACCAAGCCGCCCAGCGCGGCTAGGCCGGATACTTTGTTGTTCATTGCGGCATTCCTGGGTCGCGTCGGACTCGAAAAAATAAACGAAATAGGCCTCTAGCCCTCGTACTGATTGCGCAAGCAGCTAGCATTTTAATAGCGAATAGCGCATCAGTCGGGCACAAATTGGGCGTTGAATTTGACCACATCTGCCGCTTGCTCCAGAGTCACCAACTGGCCCATCTTCATGTCAGACAGCCGGCACGCGGCATACAGACTTGCGCGGCCCTTGAAGTAGAAGCTGGGCAAATCGATCAACGTATAGGGGTATGGCACAAACACCTGGTGGGCAAACAGCTCAGCATGCAGGTTGCGTGGCGAGGGAAACAGCTTGTAGTGGGGGGTGGTGAGCGATTTTTCGGCCATAGGACGGTGTGTGCTTAGATTGCTTGCAAGGTCTGCAGCATAGGGCATGCGGCTATTCGGGCGCACCCGGCTGTGTCAGCGGCTTCTTAAAACTCTGAAACAGCGACCACGCCATGCCTGCCAACAGAAGCAGCCCCAACAGCAACGCGCCCCAGAGCCAGGGCTTGCGTGTGTCAATGGTGGCGCCCTTTGCTGCCGCTGGTGCCATTGGCGTGGGCGCCGCAGGAGCCGTTGCTAGCGAAACCGTTGCAGGATCGGCCCGCAACGGTTGCTCCGGCGCGTAGCCGGGAATCAAGGTGCGCAGGGCAAGTGCTTGACCTGCTGCCAACTCTGGGCTGGCCGAAGCCGAAGCCGATGCCGATGATGATGCTGGATCAGCCGTGCGCCAGGTAAGGAAAAACGGCCCCTGCCCTTGCGCCAAGAACACCAAGGAGCGCAGCGAAGTGGCAACCTCCAACGCAGGCGCAGGGCTGCCCAACAAGGCCACGGGTCCGTCCGTGCGCACGCGCAAGCGGGGGTACACAGCCCCGTTCAAAGCTAAATCAGGCGAGTGCGCCTCGCCGCCGGGCTGCGCCAACCGGTAGACCACCATATCGATCAGAGGAGTTTCCTGCGGACTAGGCGGCCGTGCCGTTTGGCGGTGCAGTCGCCGCAGCGCGTACAAAGGGTTGTGCACCACCACCGGGGCCGGGTTTCCGACAGGCGGTGCATCCAATACGCCTGACACATGAATGGTCGCCAAGGTGTTGGGCTGCGCCAGATGCACGCGCAGGCTGTTTGCGGGAATACCGCGCGGCAATACGTAATCGCAATAGTCGGTGCCACAGCGCTGCGCGGCTATCGCGCCTGACCATGCTACGGTCGCAACCGGCTCGGTGCTCTGCACCGTGTCAATGCCAACCGCCGTCAGTTGGGCCGCGCGCGCAGGGTCTTGCCAATGCAGGCGCAAAAATCTCGCCTGCACGCCATGCAAATCCACCGTCAAGCGCTCAATGGTTTGGGCGCCTTGTTGCAACAGCACCAGTTGTTCGTCTTGACCGATCTGCCGCCAATGGCGCAGGTCGTCACTGGCCTCCAGCACAAACGGAAACAAGCCCTGGGTACCGGGCGCAACCGTCAGTCGGGCCTGCAACAAGCGCCCTTTCAACTGGCTGGTATCCAACAACCAGTCGCTGGATGAGGCCGGCTTGGCTGCGCCGGGTTTGGCCAATGCCAGTGACCCATCGGGGCGCACCGTGAATGCCAACACGGCGTCGTTAGACGCAGCACTGCCGGCCGCTGACGGCCAGGCAAATAGCGGCACATCTTGCGACATGGTGCGCTGCTCTGCAGGCGGCGCCTGCAGCCAAGCAAAAGGCACCGCTTGCCCAGCGCCATTGGTAATGCGCACGTCATGCAAATCGGCGGTGGCCGCATGGCCATAAATGGCAGCGGGCAGCGTGAGCTGGTGGTACGGCCCAGCGCCTTGCAATGCAATGGGGGCGCTGGCAGTTTGTGCTGCCAGCGCGTTGCAAAAAAACAAGGCAAAAACACCCGCAAGCCGCCTCATAACCCACCCCCCTGTACAGCGTCGTTTTGTAACGCGTCCTCGTGCACCGGTTCATCGGCAGCGACTGCATCCTTCTTGGCCG
>JBBRNS010000055.1:0-19457 GCA_038230175.1 Burkholderiales bacterium | reverse complement strand
GCTGCCCTGCTACGGTCAACGTGCCTGCGCTGGGTGCCACCAAGGCGGCAACGAGTGCCAGCCAGGTGGACTTGCCACAACCCGAGGGACCGCTGAGCAGCAGCACGGTGCCCTGGGCCACATCCACATCGGGGAATGTGAGTTGGGTACCGCTACCGGGGTAGGTGTAGGCCAGTTGTTGGGTTCGGATCATGGTGTGCCTGCCTTGGTTTGCGCTTGCGCCTGCGAAGGGGGTTGGGCAACGCAATCCAGGCACAGGCCACGCACTGCCAAGTCAAATTGCATGCCTTGGTAGCCCAGTGCCTGCAAGGCGTCCAAGGCGGTTTGGGCTGCACGCTCCAAGTCGTCGGCTTTGGCCTTGAGAGCCCCACTCAATGGGCTGTCTCGGTGGCAGCTTTGGCACTCAAAGTGGGGAATTGCATGCACGCTGACCGGCATGGCCTGGTAGCGTCGCACGCGCTGGCTGTCCACCCGACACAGCAACAGGCCGACCTGGGTGAGCCGGTCAATCAAGCGGTACAGCGTGACCCGGTCTAGCGCGGCTGCGCTGCCATCGGTCAGTGCCACCTGCAACTGGGCATGGGTGTAGCTGGTGTCAGGGTGGGCTAGCAGCCAGCCCAGCACCTTGCGTGCGGCGGCAGTGCGGCGCAGGCCGTGGGCCGACAGGAGCGCGTCAATTGGGTCGGCCAAAGTCGCTGGTGTCGCAGTCGGTGCGGTTAGCACTGGTGGCACTTGGGATGCGGTCAACGCGGAAGGCTCGGTGTGGAGTGGATAAGCCATGGCAGATAGTTTTCTAAAAATTAACGCAATTGAGTTGCAGTAGACTATACCGCAACCCGGTTGCATTATGAATTCAAACGGCATGGGTCTGTGACCTTTACCAATCCATGTCTCTACGTACGCCACGCCATGCCCCAACACCGCAGCAAAATTTCTGTCTTGCCAGATGCCCATTCGGCACAGTCGTCCCCAGCACCTCGGTTACCAAGCAGGCATGGGCACAGCGTTTTGGCGTGGCCGGCATGGCTGCGGGTGGCAGCCGTTGCGCCTGCGTTGGGCCTGCTGTGGGTGGCGGTGTGCTGGGCCATGGTTGAGGTAGCGCCGCTATGAGCCGCACATACGCAAGCCAAGGCCATAGCCATGCCCATGACAACGCGCATGTTGGTGAAGCCAGTGCCATCGATGCCGTCATCACCCTAGACAACCTGACGGTTAGCTACCGCCAGCACCCGGCTCTGCACCACATCAGCGGCCGCTTTGCACGCGGCTCTTTGACGGCCGTGATAGGGCCCAACGGCGCTGGCAAAAGCACCTTACTCAAAAGCCTGGCCGCATTGGTGCCGGTGGACCGCAATTCGCGCGTGGTGCGCGCGCCCGACCTGCGCATGGCCTATCTGCCGCAGCACAGCGAGATCGACCGCAGCTTTCCGCTGGATGTGCGCGACTGCGTGCTCATGGGCCTGTGGGCGCAGACCGGTGCCTGGGGCCGGGCCAGCGCTGCCATGCTGGCGCGGGTGGACGCCGCTTTGCAATCCGTGGGGCTGCAGGGTTTTGAGCGCCGCCCTGTGGGCACGCTCTCTAGCGGGCAGCTGCAGCGCGCGCTGTTTGCACGGTTGTTGGTGCAAGATGCCCAGCTCATTTTGTTGGACGAACCGTTCAACGCGGTGGACAGCAAAACCACCGCCGGTCTTTTGACCCTGGTGCAGCAGTGGCATCGCCAAGGCCGCACGGTGATAGCCGTATTGCACGACGATGCCCAGGTGCACGCCCACTTTCCCCAAGCCCTACTGTTGGCGCGTGAATGCGTTGCCTGGGGCGCTACCGCAGAGGTGCTGACCGACGCCAACCTGCAGCGCGCCCGCGCCATGGCCGAGGCATGGGACGAGACGGCGGCGATGTGTGATGTGGATGGCGAGATCAACGCACAAACCTTCGACACCCTGTTGGCGAAACGCCTCGCAGCGACCGCGTAGAGCCGCAATGGACCTGCTCACTACGCTGCCCAATGGGCACTTCAACGCCGTGTTTAACCCGCTGTGGGAAGCCCTCTTTGCGCCCTTTGCGGAATTCGCTTTCATGCGCCGAGCGCTGGTGGCCACCTTGGCCCTGTCGCTCAGTGCGGCGCCGCTGGGCGTGTTTTTAACTTTGCGCCGCATGAGCCAGTTGGGCGATGCGCTCAGCCACGCGGTGCTGCCGGGTGTGGCCATCGGGTTCATGGTGAGCGGCTTGTCGCTCACGGCCATGGCGCTGGGTGGTGTGTTGGCAGGCATGCTGGTAGCGGGCATTGCGGGCGCGGTCACCCGTTTTACGGCGTTGAAAGAAGACGCCAGCCTGGCGGCCATCTACCTGGTGGCCCTGGCGCTGGGCGTGACGCTGATTGCCCGCCACGGCACGCAGCTAGACCTGTTGCACATTTTGTTTGGCAGCGCGCTCGGCGTAGACACCAGTGGCCTGATGCTGGTGGCCGGGGTATCCAGCGCCAGTGTGTTGGCGCTGGCGCTGATGTACCGGGGCCTGGTCTTGGAGACGTTTGACCCGGTTTTCCTGAGTGCGCACCGAACCGGGTTGCCTGCTTGGTGCTGGAAGCAGGGTTTTTTGATGCTGGTGGTACTCAACCTCGTGGCGGGTTTTCAGACACTGGGCACGCTGATGGCGGTGGGCCTGATGATGCTGCCCGCCGTGAGCGCGCGCCTGTGGCACGACACCCTGCCCGCCCAACTGGTGAACGCCAGCGCCCAAGCGGCAATTTCTGGTGTGGTCGGGTTGCTGTTGTCATACCACTTTGATACGCCCTCAGGACCCACCATTATTGGTTGTGCGGGCGCTTTGTACGCTTGCTCCTTACTGCGCGCTCCTGGCGGTTGGCTGCCGCGATGGTGGGGCCGCTCACATCACGTGGCCTGATTCGTTGTTGCACCGCGTTCTCGGTCCTTTTCCCCTCTTCATTTCTCTTTCACTTTTTATCCCATTAACCTCGAAAGTACGACCATGTTCAGCCTGACCCACGCCACGCTCTTTGCAGTCCCTGCGCTACCCCGGCGCTTCTTGTTGGCCAGTGCCACTGCATTTGCATTGCTGGGTGCAAACGCCTTTGCGGCCGACAAGCTTCCGGTGACCGCCAGCTTCAGCATTCTTGGGGACTTGGTGCGCGTGGTTGGGGGCGAGCGCGTGGCCGTGACTACGCTGGTCGGTGCCAACGAAGATGCCCACGCGTTCGAAGCCAAACCGGCCGACGCCAAAACCCTGCTGGCCTCCAAACTGGTAGTGACCAACGGTTTGGGCTTTGAGCCCTGGGCGGGCAAGCTCAGCAAATCGGCTGGGTACAAGGGCGAAACGGCTGTGGCCTCCCAAGGCGTAAAAGCGCGCCACATGACCGATGGAAAAGCCCATGACGAGACCGACCCCCACGCTTGGCAGAACCCCAACAATGTGGAGGTCTATGTGCGCAATATCGCCACAGCTTTGAGCAAAGCCGATGCAGCCGGTGCCAGTACCTACCAGGCCAATGCCGAGGCCTATGTCAAAGAACTGCAGGCGCTGGACGCCTGGGCCAAAGAACAAATTGCCACCATCCCGGCGCCCAAGCGCAAGGTGATTACCTCGCACGATGCGTTTGGCTACTTTGGCGCGCACTACGGTGTGCAATTTTTGGCTCCGCAGGGCATGAATACCGAGGCCGAGCCCAGCGCCAAGCAAGTGGCCCAGCTGATCAAACAGATTCAGCGTGAAAAAATCCGCGCCGTGTTTGTGGAGAACATGAGCAACCCCAAACTCATTGCCCAGCTTAGCAAGGATGCCGGTGCTACGTTAGGTGCTAGCCTGTATGCTGATGCATTGTCGACCGCCGACCAACCGGGTTCCTCCTACCTGCAAATGATGCGCCACAACGTGACGCAATTGGTTGCAGGGATGAAGCTGAACTGAAATACGTCGGGCCACTAAGTGGGCACGACAGCGCATTCGTATAGTTGGTCAATGAGTGCGTCGTTCCTGGCCTGCTTCGTCCTTTCGTAGTCCGTAGATTATTCATTGGGCAAAGACTTGCGGACTCCCGCAGTAATGTGCGCATGCATCTCCATAGTCAGCAGCTCAATCCGTTCGGTCAACTGTTTAGTGAGCTCGGTTAGGTGGGTGTTTTGCTCCAACAGCATCAAAATATGCGCGGCGTTTTGTGCGGCTTCGGCCTGCCTTTGTTCATTGGTCACCGCCAATGCTTCGCGGTGCTGGGCATCGGCCTCAGACTGCACTTTGTCGCGCGCCGCTTGCCGGGTTTGCGCCAGCAGGATGAGCGGTGCCGCGTAGGCCGCCTGCAAGCTGAACGCCAAATTGAGGAGGATGAAGGGGTAGGCGTCAAAAGCCACCAATCCTGCTGCATTGATGCCAATCCAGACTGCGACGATGGCGGTTTGCACCCCCAGAAAGACGGGCGTGCCAAAAAAGCGGGCGAAGGCTTCAGCGCGCAAGGCGAATGCGTTGTTGCCGAAGGTGGGTGCTAAATGCGCGTGCGGGCGGTGAAACCGCAAGTGGTCCACGGCAGCCTTTGGCTTGGCCGTGGTGGGGCTTGTGGGGGGTGGGGTTTGCATTGACTGTCCTTAGATGGCGGCTAGGTCTGACGCGCCATGAATTTCACATTCATGTTGTTGACTCAATGCACCAGCCGCACTGCGGCAATAGCCAGCCAACCCAATACAAAGTTGGTGACCACCAATATGTGAATTTGCGCGGCTGCTTTGCCCGCCAGCGGCCACTCGCCTACTGCAACGGCACGCTTGAACTTTTTGAAACCTGCAAAGTAGATGTGGCCAAAAATCAGCATCATCAGGACGCCAATACCCGCCATCAGGTTCCAACCCAAGGGCACCATACCTACGCCGGTTGCTTCACGCGCCGCCCGAAACGCGGCCGCGTACAGGCTGCCGCCGGTGGCAAACAGCGTCAAAGCCGCCACAGCCACCACTGCAAAAAAGCGGCGCCAGACCTCGGCCATCAGCCGCGCGCGGGGCTGCGGTTCCATCTGTGCCAATAGCGCAGGGCGCAGCG
The DNA here is from genome assembly GCA_038230175.1 of Burkholderiales bacterium. GTDB lineage: Bacteria > Pseudomonadota > Gammaproteobacteria > Burkholderiales > Burkholderiaceae_C > Allorhodoferax. The sequence goes on along the minus strand of JBBRNS010000055.1, from coordinate 14,417 downwards.
CCAGCAGCATAAAGGCCATGCCGCCCATCCACAGAATGGCGGCGACGAGGTGGGTCAATTTGATGAGTTCGTGCATATCGGTGCTTGGTAATCGGGTTTCAGGGAATGCGATTGTCGGTCTAACCGAATAACTGGCCGCGTGCCGCTTCGGTAATGGCAACCACGCAGGGGTGGGTAACACGCCGCTCGACGGTCACGGCGAAAAACTCTTCCACCAGTTCGTCGCTGCGGCCAATCACCTCCACGCCAAACTGGGCTACGGTTTTGTCCTCGGTTGCTGTGGGGGCCATGAACACACCACGGCCCTCGCGGCCAAAGGCGGCCATGAGCGCGCCGTCGTCAAACTCGCCAATGATGCGGGGTGCAATTTGGTGGCGCGCAAGCCAGCCCTCTAACTGTTGGCGCACTGACGCCTGGGGCCCTAGGATCAGCATGGGGAACCCGTTCAAACACGCGGGAAACGGGCCTTGCAGTTGTGCTTTGAGTGCGGGGGTGCAGTAAAAACTCATGCTGGTGCGCCCCAGTGGGTGGTTAAACGCTTTGACACTGGTGCGCTTGGTCATGGGCTCGTCTGCCAAAACCAAATCGAGGCGGTGCAGCGCCAACTGGGCCAGCAGGTCCGCAAACTTGCCCTCGCTGCACACCAAGCGCACCGGCTCACCCACCGACAATGCGGGCTCCAGCAGCCGGTAGGCCACCGACTTGCCCACCGAATCGGCCACGCCCACCCGAAAGTCCAGTACCCGTTTGCCGCCGTGGGCTTGGCGCATGGCGGTTTCTAGCTCAGAGCCCAGGGCAAAAATTTGGTCCGCATAACCCAGCGCCATGTGGCCGTCTTCGGTGAGCTGCAGGTTGCGCCCGCTTTTGCGAAAAAGCTTGCGGCCCAGCCAGTCTTCCAGCTGTTTGATTTGGCCTGAGAGCGTTTGCGGCGTGGTGTGCAATTGCTCGCCAGCGCGCATGATGCCGCCAGCCCGGGCCGTCACCCAAAAATAGTGCAGGTGTTTAAAGTTCATGGCATATTCCTAATACTTCGTATAAATCGAAGTTAAATGTCAATAAATACGAATTTACACGAAGTATAGGTGCCGTTAGAGTCGGGTCTTTAGGCGCACGTTCGTGCGCGAAAAAGAGGTTAAATAATGCGACTCAGTACCCGAGGCCGGTTTGCAATCACCGCCCTGATAGATCTCGCGCTGCGCAAGAACGCAGTACCTGTTCCCTTGGTGGATTTGGCGATGCGCCACCGTATTTCCCTGTCTTACCTAGAGCAGATGTTTGCGCGACTGCGCCAGCACGGTTTGGTGGAGAGTACCCGCGGCCCCGGCGGCGGCTATACCCTGGCCCGCAAGGCGACTGACATCACGGTGGCCGATATCGTCGGTGCGATTGAAGACCCGATTGACGAGCGCAGTGGCGCTGGCCAGCGGGAAAGCTCTCCCAGCGCCCAAGCGATGACCCAAGATTTGTGGGATGCACTGCAGTCCACCGTGGTGACCTATATGCGCACCATTACGCTAGAGAGTCTGGCGGTGGACCAAAAAGCCAAGGGCTTTAAAGTGCAGGAGCGCAAGCCAGTGCAAAAAGGTGTGTACAACAAGCCCAAGCAAGAACAGGCCAGCCCGTACACACCCAACTCGGTGTTCGCTTTGGGCCAAGCTTGGGGTGCCATCAAAGCTTAACTCTCAAGGCGCCTTAGGCGCCTCGCATGGCATTGTCAGGGTGAAGCATGCCCCTTTTGATGGGGTAGAGCGCGCTGTTAGGTTGCCGCCTAAAACACCAATCGCGAGGTTGCGAGCGATCGACAGCCCAAGGCCTGACCCGCCCTGCCCCATGCGGGTGGTGAAAAACGGGTCAAAAATATGCGACAGGGTGGTTGCGTCCATTCCGTGGCCGTCGTCGCATACGTTCAACGCGACAAAACCCGGTCCTACCGTTTGCGCCGACAGGTGAAGTACGCCGTGGTCGCGGCCGCTAAATCCGTGGAGCACGGCGTTTTGGATCAGGTTGGTCACGATGCGCCCTAGGGGCCCCGGGTAGCCTTCACATGCCAACCCTCCAGGGATGTCGACATGAAACTCCCACTGGTTGGTATGGTAGGTGGCCTTGAGCGTGGCCACCACGTCTTGCACCACATCGCACAGGTCAAACTCACGGCGCTGCTCGGAGGTTTGGTCCACTGCCACTTGTTTGAAGCTGTTGATCAATTGGGCAGCCCGCTCGCACGAACTGCTAACCAGGGCGCTCAATTGTGCGCCGTCCGAGCAGAAATCGAGCAAGGTCGATTTGCGCAAATTGCCCTGCGCCACTGCCAGCTGCAAACCGTGCATGCGGTTCTCCAGGGTAGAGGCCGACACAATGGCATTGCCAATGGGCGTGTTGAGTTCGTGTGCCACGCCGGTGACCAGTGCGCCCAACGAAGCCAGCTTTTCGGCCTGCACCAAATCGTCTTGGGTCTTCTGTAGCGCCTGTACCGTGGACGACAGCGTTGCGGTGCGTTCCAAAACACGCTGCTCCAAGGCGGCGTTGAGGGCGCGCAAAGCGTCTTCGGAGCGTTGCAGTTGGGCGGTGCGGTCGTGCACCCGCGTCTCCAACTCGTCGCGGGCGGTTTGTAACTCGTCGGTGCGCTCGATCACTAACCCTTCCAGATTTTCATTCATCAAGCCCAGTTCCTTGGCCAAGATTTGGTTCTCTGCAAAGGTGTTGGCAATAGCGCTGCTGACCACATAGACCAGGGCGCAGGTGTAGACCAGCATGCCACTGAAGATGCGGGCCACCGAGGTGATGGCACCCACGGCCAACAGTGCGTCGTGCAGGCCTGCAGCGGTGAGAATAAGTACGCCGGCCAGCAACACCCCCGCGCCCGGTTTACCAAGGGCCGTGCCGCGCGCAACCTGGTAACACGCCAGCAAGCCACACAACAGGGAAATCACAAAAAGTGGAATACGCGCTGCGTGGAACACTTCCAGGTTTCCATGCCATACGGTCAGACCCGTGGCGAGCGCGCTGGCGGCGCTGGCCACGCCCAAAACCCAATTGAGGCGCGGCGTAAATCGAAAAAAGAACTGACAAAAAACATAAGCTAAAAAATACGAAAACAAGCCGAAGTAGTGCACAAAGAGCAGTGGCTCTGGTGCAAAAAAGCGCAGTAAGTAATCGGCAGGCGCAGCGTAAAACGGGAAACTGGCCAAGCAGCACAGCGCCGCGACCAAATACATCGTGGCTCGTGTTTTGCCATACACCAGCAGGAAAAACAGCCCAAAGAACAACACTACATACGCAACGATGGTGCGCAATTCACCGCCCCAAAATTGCTCCCACGCCAAACTGGCGTCATGGGCGTCGTATTTGCGCAATTCAAAGGGCAACTGGTAGATGCCGGTCATTAATGGGGTGTCCACCCGAATGGCGACCACTTGCTGGGTGTGCTGCACGACAAAACGAACGGGGATGGGCTGAATCGAGAAGTAACGGTCGATATTGATGTTGTTGGGGCGCTTAAAGACTTCTTGCCCGTCGACATAAGCGCTAACCCGCCCCATGTAAGCGTCCACCAGCAGAACCACTTCTTGGCCCACCAGTTCAGGGGCAAACTCAAAGGTGCCTCGGTACCAGCCCACGGTGAAGTTTTTGTTGTCCGGGTACACATGGCGCCAAGGTCCGGGCGCTCGCACCAGTTGCCACGCCTGGGTATCCAGTGCAGGGTCCTTGTTGTGGGGGTCGTCGTTGCGGGTAAACAGCCAGTTCCCGGCCAAAGGCAGGGGTTCTGCCAGCGTGTTCACCACCATGCGGCAGGAGTCGCAGCCAGGGTGGCGGTCTTGGGCGGCGGTTGCGGTGCACACCAAAAGGGCAAACAGGGCCACAGCGACCCCGCTGCACAGGCTGCATAGCCAGGTTCGAATGCGCATCGGTATTTCCATGCAAAGCTTTACACGCATCACGTCAGACTACTTGGTGGATGCGAGAACGGTTTGATTGCGCCCGCCGTTTTTGGCTTTGTACAAGGCCTGGTCCGCGCGTTCGATCAGGGAGTCAATGCTTTCATTGGGCCGATATTGGGCAATGCCCGCAGAGAAGGTCACGCGCAGGTTGGGCGCGTCGGCAAAGACCAGTTCGTTGGTGGCGGCATGCAGGCGCAGCACCCGGGCGAGCGCTTGCTCGGAACGGGTGTCACACATCAGCATCAAAAACTCTTCGCCCCCCCATCGGGCGAGGGTATCGGTGGGCCGCAGGTCGGCATTGGACCGGGTTGCAAAGCAGCGCAGCACCTCGTCACCAATTCGGTGGCCGTAGGTGTCGTTGACCTTTTTGAAATGGTCAACGTCGATGATGCACACGCTAAAGGTTTGGCTTGAGCGCTCCATCTGGCGCGCGGTCGTGGCCAGCAAATCGTTCATGTAGTGGCGGTTAAACAGCGCGGTCAATTCATCGCGTTGCGCCATTTCGCGAATGCGGTCCAGCGCCTCCAACAATTCGCTGCGCTGTACCTGCAGCTTGACCCGCAGCTGGTTGAGCTGCGCACCCAGTATGGACACGATGGGCATGATGGTCGCCATCATGGCCCAGTGGAACAATTCAATGCGAAACGGGAATTCATCGGGGTGGTGCTGCGACATGTACCACTGCACCGCGCCAAACACCGCCAGCGTCCACAGGTTGACAAAGGCTTGGCCACGGCGATTTTGTTCAAAAATTCCAAACACCAAAATGAGCACGATGATCATCATCATCCCGCCCCGCAACGGGGGGCATAAGGCATAACCCAGAATGACCCAGGTGTTTGCACCCAAAATCTGAAACTGCGTTAGACCCGGGTCGGGTAATAACCAATTGAGACCGCTGCGCAAGAAGGCATACAAGCCCGCCATCCAGACCAGCATGCCAAACTGCAGCCAGTGCACCTTTTGGGGCTCTTGAATCAAGCCGTTGTGGACTGAATACTCGATCATCAGGATGGCGACGATGTAGACAACCATCGACGTCATTGACCGAATTAGGAGCAGCCTTTGTTTAGGCGAGTTACTAAGAATGAACTGGGCGAGCACGCGCTTGGTGCGCGCGGGTACGGACTCGGGCCCAATACGCACGACACTTTCTTCGGCTGACGGAAACACGCTATTGCCCTGCATACACTCCAAAGAAACGACAGCAATGCGTTCCAATGTATCACGCTATTCACAAAGGACCTATGACTGGCGCGGTGTGTGGTTCGGCGTGTTTTCGGGCGCTTAAGCGCACCACAGCGGTGGCAGAAGGGCGGCGCAGGGCAGCGCCGCGGCTGCCGGTTTAGGCGTCGACCAGGTGAATGCTGGGCGCCGCGATGGCGGGGCGAATAATCTTGATCGTGGGCGCCACGACGACGGCGTTGCCATGGACTACCACCACTGCGTTTTGATTGCGAACTTGGCAATCAAGCACAACCCGGTGGTGTGTGTCGTCCTTGGACAGCACTGTGGCCGAAACGGTCAGCGTGTCGCCAATATGCACCGGCTTGGTGAACTGCAGATTTTGCTCCATGTAGATGGTTCCAGGGCCGGGAAACTTGGTGCCCAGCAGTGCAGAAATCAGTGCCGCACCCCACATGCCGTGGGCAATAACACCGTGAAACACAGTGTTGGCGGCGTATTCCGGGTCTAGGTGCGCTGGGTTGGTGTCACCCGATACGGCGGCAAAAGCGCGGATGTCGTCGGCCGTTAAGGTGCGCTGCAGTTGGTCGCTTTGGCCGATCGTGAGCGCGTCGTAGGTCACGTTTTCAATCATTTCCGCGTTGGAAGTATTCATGGGCTTCGCTTCAGTTCGGTAGGGTTATGCTGCCAAGGTTGCGGTCTGGTTGGAGACACGCCTTTCAGGCTAACACCCCCGTGTACCGTTAGGATTGACCCTCGTCAAATTTGCGGAGATTACCCATGGCCCCTGTACCGTTTGATTGGCAAGACCCATTTTTGTTAGAGCAGCAACTCAGCAGCGATGAGCGCGCGGTGCGCGACGCGGCTGCAGCCTATTGCCAAGGCCAACTGCTGCCGCGGGTGGTGCAGGCCTTTCGCGACGGCACAACCGACCCGGCCATCTTCCGCGAGATGGGCGCCTTGGGTTTGCTGGGCCCAACCATTCCTGATGAATACGGCGGCCCGGGCCTCAACTACGTGGAGTACGGGCTGATCGCGCGCGAGGTGGAGAGGGTGGACAGCGGCTACCGCTCGATGATGAGTGTGCAGAGCTCTTTGGTGATGGTGCCCATTTATGAATTTGGCACCGAAGCGCAGCGCCAGAAATACCTGCCCAAATTGGCAAGCGGCGAGTCCATCGGCTGCTTCGGCCTGACCGAACCCGACCATGGCTCTGACCCTGGCTCTATGGCCAGTCGGGCCCACAAGGTCGATGCCGGCTACAAACTGTCGGGTTCCAAGATGTGGATCAGCAACAGCCCCATGGCCGACGTGTTTGTGGTCTGGGCCAAAGAGGTCAGCGAGAGCGGAAAAGTCGGCCCGATCCGCGGCTTTGTGCTGGAGAAGGGCATGCAAGGTCTCAGCGCTCCGGCGATCCATGGCAAGGTGGGCTTGCGCGCCAGCATCACCGGTGAAATTGTGATGGACAGTGTTTTTTGCCCAGAGGAAAACGCTTTTCCCGAGGTGCGCGGGCTCAAAGGGCCTTTTACTTGTTTGAACAGCGCCCGGTATGGCATCGCCTGGGGCGCCCTGGGTGCCGCCGAAGACTGTTGGCTGCGTGCGCGCCAATACACCTTGGACCGTAAGCAGTTTGGCAAACCCTTGGCGGCTAACCAGTTGATTCAAAAGAAGTTGGCCGATATGCAGACCGAGATTGCACTGGGCTTGCAGGGGTGCCTGCGGTTGGGGCGGATGAAGGACGAGGGGACGGATTCGGTGGAAATTACCTCGATTTTGAAACGCAATTCATGTGGCAAGGCGCTGGATATTGCGCGGCTGGCGCGGGACATGATGGGGGGGAATGGCATCTCTGATGAGTTTGGGGTGGCGCGGCATCTTGTCAACTTGGAGGTGGTTAATACCTATGAGGGGACGCATGACATCCATGCTTTGATTTTGGGAAGGGCGCAGACGGGGATTGCGGCTTTTTAGGGTTTTGGTTTTTTGGTTTTAGTCGTTTGGGCGGTAGGGTTCTTTTGTTCTCTGTCACATCCCCCCTCTCTCCCCCCGCCCTCTCTCGCCCCCGCCGGGGCGAAAGAGGGAGCTTTAACAGCCATATTTGGCCTTGTTTTTTGAGGGATTCAGTACACGCGCCGGGGGCGGTTGAGACACAGATTGTCGGTTGAAATTTATTGGTTAAATTGGTCTCTAGCCCTCGTTTATATTGCGCAAGCAGCTACTTTTTTAATAGCGTTTATTGGCTCCTAAGCGACTTATTCAGCGCCTAACCCTGCAGCACAATCCCGCCCAGCCACCAGCCACCAGCCACCAGCCACCAGCCACCAGCCACCAGCCACCAGCCACCAGCCACCCAACAACAACCCGTCCAAGAACCGTTCCAACCAGCCCAAGCACGTGAACCCCACCCCATAAAAATCGCGGCCAAATATGGCTGTTAAGGCTCCCTCTTTCGCCCCGGCGGGGGCGAGAGAGGGCGGGGGGAGAGAGGGGGGAAATTGACAGAGAAAAGAAAAACACAAATGCCCCAAACAACTCCAACCCAATCCACCAGCAAAAATGAAAACCAAACCCAAGGCGCCTTACCCCACATCAAAGTCCTAGACCTCTCCAGAGTCCTAGCCGGCCCCTGGTGCACCCAAATGCTCGCCGACCTTGGCGCCGACGTCACCAAAGTCGAAAAGCCAGGCCATGGCGACGACACTCGCCACTGGGGCCCTCCGTTCCTGCAAGACGCAGACGGCAACGACACCGAACACGCCACCTATTTCACCGCCTGCAACCGCAACAAGCGCTCCGTCACCATCGACATCTCCAAGCCCGAGGGCCAGGAGTTGGTCAAAAAGATGGCGGCCCACAGCGACGTGCTGGTCGAAAACTTCAAGGTCGGCGGCCTGGCCGCATATGGATTGGACTACGCCAGCCTCAAGGCCTTGAATCCCCGTCTGATCTACTGCTCCATCACCGGTTTTGGCCAAACCGGCCCCTACGCCGCACGCGCCGGCTATGACCTGATGATCCAGGCCATGAGCGGCATGATGAGCATCACGGGTCACCCAGACGGCGCGCCCGGCGGCGGCCCACTGCGCGTTGGCGTGGCGATGACCGACCTGTTCACCGGCGTCTACGCGTGTAGCGCCATACTGGCCGCGATCGAAGTGCGCCACCGCACCGGCTGCGGCCAGCACATCGACATGGCGCTTTTGGATGTGGGCATGGCTACATTGGCCAACCAGGCGGCGGGCTACCTCAACACCGGCGCCGTACCCCAGCGCCATGGCAACAGCCACCCCAGCCTGGCACCCTACCAAGACTTCCCCACGCAAGACGGCACCATGCTGCTGGCCATCGGCAACGATGGGCAGTTCCGCCGTTTTTGTGGCGTGGCAGGCCACCCCGAGTGGGCGCAGGACGCGCGTTACGCCGGCATGGCCGCGCGGGTCGAAAATCGGGCTTCCCTCGTGGCCGCTTTGGCAGAAGCAACCCGCCAGCGCAGTACTGCGCAGTGGGTCGCTTTACTCCAAGACAAGGCGGTGCCCTGTGGGCCGATCAACACCCTGGACCAGGCCTTTGCAGACCCCCAGGTGCTGGCCCGAAACTTAGTGCTCAATCAGCCTATAGCCCTCGCAGAACCTGCGCATGCAGCTATACATTCAATAGCATCCGTTGCCAGCCCGCTGCGCTTATCTGACACCCCGCCAGTGCTGCGTCACGCCCCCGCTCGGCTGGGTGAACACACCGACGCCGTGCTGGCCGAGCTGGGTCTGGATGCTGCGGCCGTCGCTGCGTTGCGCACCGCCGGCGTGGTGTAGCGCCGCGCACACTTGTGCCGTACACTGGCCCCATGAAGGGTCCCTCAAAAGGCCTTGCGACCAAGCCTAACCCCCATTGCGACCAATGCCCTAGGTCGTACTAGCCCATGCAACAGACCGTGATCCGTGTACTGCTGGTTGAGGACAATGCAAGCGACGCACAGCGTGCGCAAGACGAACTTGCCCATGCCAGCACGACGCAGTTTGCGGTGGTGCATGTTGACAGCGAGGACGGTGCCCTGGCGTCTTTGGCGCAGAACCCCGTGGATGTGGTGGTGCTGGAATTTAGCCTGCGTGGAAGCGACGACTTGGACATCCTGGCGCGCTTGCGCAAGGCCGCACCCGAGGTGCCGGTGGTGGTGTTGTCGCACCGGGCCGACGAAAAGCTATCGTTGCAAGCGGTGCAGGCCGGTGCACAAGACTATTTGGTCAAGGGCCAGGTTGAGGGCCTACTGGTGCGCGCCATTCGCCACGCTGTCGAGCGGGCCCAGGCCGAGAACAGCATGCGCAGCGTCAAGGCCCGTTTGCAGCGCATTATTGACGGCACCGACGACGGCCTGTGGGACTGGCTCGACATCTCGACCGATTCGATTTGGTGGTCGCCCAGCTACTTCAAACAAATGGGTTTTACGCCCGACGAAGTGGCACCCACCGTCAACTTGTTTCGCTCCTTGCTGCATCCCGACGACATAGAGCCTTGCGACCGCGCCGTGTCCGACGCCAAGGCCGGGCGACGCGACATCGATTGGGAATACCGCATGCGTTACAGCGACGGAACTTACCACTGGTTCAAAGCCCGTGGCAAGATCTACCGCGACGGGGCCCGCGTCGGCATGGCTGGCTCCAACACCGACATCACACAGCACCGGCGCATGACCGACGAACTGGAGCGCCACCGCCACCATCTGGAAGAAATGGTGGCACTGCGTACCACCGAGTTGCGTGAAGCGCGCCAACAAGCCGATGCGGCCAACGAAGCCAAGAGCATGTTCCTGGCCAATATGAGCCACGAGATTCGCACGCCCCTGCATGCCATTTTGGGGTTTGCCCACCTGCTACGCCGAGACACGGCCCTGCCCCAGCAGGTTGAGCGGCTCGACAAGATTAAAAGCGCGGGCCAGCATTTGCTGGATGTGATCAACGACATCTTGGACATCTCCAAGATCGAGGCCCGGCGTCTGGAGTTGGAAGCGGTGGACTTCAACCTGACCAGCGTGTTTGACAGCGTCTGCTCCATCCTGGGGCAGCTGGCGCAGGACAAAGGGCTGCGTTTTTCGTTCGACCGGCCTTCTGTCAACATGTGGCTCAACGGGGACCCTACGCGCTTGGGGCAAGCCTTGCTCAATTACACCGCCAACGCCGTCAAGTTCACCAGCGAGGGCAGTGTGGCCATGCGGGTGCGGGTGTTGCAAGACGACGGCGCCGCCGTCTACCTGCGCTTTGAAGTGCAAGACACCGGCAGCGGCATTGCACCCGACAAACTGGACCGCCTCTTTTTACCCTTTGGCCAAGCGGACGCATCCACCACCCGCAGCTATGGCGGCACTGGTCTGGGGCTGGTCATTACCCGGCGCTTGGCGCAGCTGATGGGCGGTGACGCGGGCGCCAGCAGCCGCGAGGGCGAGGGCAGCACATTCTGGTTTACCGTACGCGTCCAGCGCGGCCACACCCGCGAAGGCGATAAGGGTGCTGGCACCCAAATTGATCCGCAGGCCGAGTTGCTCGCTCGCCACGGTGGAAAACGGATTTTGGTGGCCGATGACGACCCCTTTAACCGCGAAATCGCCCGTGACATGTTTGACGGGATGGGTTTGAAGGTCGACACCGTCACCAACGGCCAGGAGGCCGTCGCCGCAGCCCGCACTCAGTGGTACGACCTGATCCTGATGGATGTGCAAATGCCGGTGATGGACGGGCTGGAGGCCACGCGGTTGATTCGCCAGATTCCAGGCTGGGAGCGCCGGGCTATCCTGGCCATGACGGCCAATGTGTTTGCCGAAGACCGCCGCGCGTGCCTGGATTCGGGCATGAGTGATGTGGTGCCAAAGCCGATTGAGGCCGAAGACTTGTATTTCACGCTTTTAAAGTGGTTGCCTGCAGCGGGCATGCAGTAACATCAGGTCGGGATCCTGAAAAAGGCGCTGAAAAGCAGCTTTGACAACGGTTGTGTGTGGGTTTGCCCTTGGGCACCACCGCCGGTTGTCACTGCAAGGCAAAGCCGATAGGATGCAAATTAACAACCTAGGCCACTGAGGCCAACGTCATCAAAGCAGTATGAATAGCCCTGAAGCGAAGCCCACCGCCGTGCGCAAAAGCCGTGATGCCTTGAAGGTCCTGGTGGTCGACGATGACCAGTTCCAGTTGGAGATCATCTCCGAAACATTACGCAGCCTGGGTCTGCGCGACATCACAGAGGCAACCAGCGGCGATCAAGCCCTTCAAGCCATCAACGCGTCGCGCGATGGCAACCCCTTTGACCTGATGCTCAGTGACCTGCACATGCCGGGTATGGATGGATTTCAGTTTCTGGCCTCGGTGGCGCAGGGCGGTTTTGCAGGCGCGCTGATTATTGTGTCCGGCCAAACCAGCGATGTGCTGCATTCTGCTGCGCTGGTTGCAAAACTGCGCCGATTCACGGTGCTGGGTTCCATTGCCAAGCCGGTGGACAAAGTGACGCTAGAAACCATGGTGGCTATGCTGGACTAGCAAGTCGGCCGGTCGCTTAGTCGCTAGTCGTCAAGCCGCTGCGCAAAAGCGCGGCCAATCTCGTCAAACAAGGGCCGTAGCCCTTGTGCCAATGCCAACGCTGCAGCCACGTCGCGCAACCGTGCGGTATTTTCCATCGCGATGCATTGGGTGGCAAAAGCGTGGGCTCCAACGTTGAGAGCGGTCGATTTCGCCCGGTGGCCCATGGCGGCCAATTTGGGCATGTCTTCTTCGGCAATGGCCGTGTCGACCTCGGCCATCACACCGCCAACGGAACTCATAAACAGCTGGGCAAATTTGCGGAACTTGCTTGCGTCATTCCCAACCAAGGCATCCAACACACTGAGGTCCAAGTGGGGCGGCGTTTCGGCGGTGGTCTGCGTTAACACCGTCAGCACACGGTCCAACCCGCCACTCTGGATGGATACCTTAGCGTGGTCGGCGATCTCGGGTGCAGCCCGGTAGGCCACGCCCAGCCCGACGAGCTGCAAGAGGGCAATATCGCTGACCGCATTGCCAACGTACAAAACTTGCGCGAGGCCAATGCCCAGGTTGTGGCAGCAGGCTTGAAGTCGATCGCGTTTTTCAGCAGCGCCGGCGATTTCACCCAGCGCGAATTCAAGCTGCAAGCCCGCAGACTTGCAGGCATCGACCAATTCCTCTGCGCCAGGGTAGAGCAGGGCAGAGTCCAACCCAAAAGCCAACAAGCGAAAATCAGCCAGCGGTATGGGTGGCACAAAACCCCGGACAAAAAGCCCGGGGGCAAATTCGTTGGTCGGTGTCATGGACATGCTCCTTGTTGCGACTCAAGTGGGGCTGGGCCGGCCCAATTCATCCCAGCGTTCCAGGGCCGTTATCAGTTCATCGTCGATCTGCGCATTGCGGCTGGACAGGGTCAGTGCCCGTGCGTTGTCACTGGAAAACAGTGTGCCATCGGCTAACGCCTCTTGGATACCCTGTTGTTCGGCTTCTAGCGCGGCGATTGTGGCGGGCAGGGTGTCAAGCTCGCGCTGCTCTTTGAAACTGAGTTTGCGGGCTTTAGCGACTGGGGCTGAGGTTGCTGCTGCAGGGGCTGCCGCCGAGGTGGTGGCTTGCTCCTTTTTTTGTAGCTGGTCGCGCCCGTAATTAAAGGGCTTGGCCCCTTTTTGACCCTTGGCTTGGGCAATCTCGTTGGCGCGTTTGGTCTGCGTCAGCCAGTCGTTTACACCACCTTCGTATTCGCGCCAGCCGGCATCGCCCTCGTAGGCAATGGTGCTGGTGACCACGTTGTCCATGAAGGTGCGGTCATGGCTGACCAAAAACACGGTGCCGTCGTAGTTTTGCAGCAGATCTTCTAGCAGCTCCAGCGTGTCGATGTCCAAGTCGTTGGTGGGCTCGTCCAGCACCAGCACGTTGGCGGGACGGGCAAATAGGCGCGCCAGCAGCAGGCGGTTGCGCTCACCACCCGAGAGCGAGCGCACCGGTGAGTTGGCGCGGGCGGGCGAGAACAAAAAGTCGCCCAGGTAGCTCTTAACGTGCTTCTTTTGGTTGCCAATCTCGATCCACTCGCTGCCGGGGCTGATGAAGTCTTCCAGCGTGGCGTCCAAGTCCAGCGCGTTGCGCATCTGGTCAAAGTAGGCCACGGTGACGTTGGCACCTAGGCGCACGGTGCCCCAGGGGCTGTGGCCGGGCTCGGGTTTGGGCGCGTTGGCGGGCGCTGGGTCGGGCTTGAGTTGGCCCAGTATGAGCTTGAGCAGGGTGGTCTTGCCCGCGCCGTTGGGCCCTAGCAGGCCAATCTTGTCGCCACGCAGCACGGTGGTGGTGAAGTCTTTCACGATGACCCGCTTGGCATCGCCTTCGCCAAAGGTTTTGCTCACATGCACCATCTCAGACACCAACTTGCCACTCTTGTCGCCACTGGCAATGTCCATGTTCACGCTGCCCACGGCTTCGCGCCGTGCTTCGCGCTTGGAGCGCAATTCACCCAAGCGCACGATACGGGCCTGCGCCCGGGTGCGCCGCGCTTCTACGCCTTTGCGGATCCAGATTTCTTCTTGTGCCAACAGTTTGTCGGCGCGGGCGTTGATCACCGCCTCTTGCGCAGCCTGTTCTTCTTTTTGCACCAAATACGCCGCAAAGTTGCCGGGGTAGGACAGTAGCTTGCCCCGGTCCAGTTCCACGATGCGGGTTGCCACGTTGTCTAAAAACGAGCGGTCGTGGGTGATGGTGATGATGGAGCCTTTAAAGTCCACCAGCAGGCCTTCAAGCCACTCAATGGAGTCGAGGTCCAGGTGGTTGGTCGGCTCGTCCAGTAACAGCACGTCGGGCTGTGCCACCAACGCCTGGGCCAATGCCACGCGTTTTTTGGTCCCGCCCGACAGGGTGTTCACAATCGCTTCGGGGTCTAGGTGCAGGCGGTGCAAGGTCTCGTTGACGCGCTGCTCCCAGTTCCAGCCGTCCAGCGATTCAATCTCGCTTTGCATCGCATCCAGGTCGCCATGACCTTGGCAATACTCTTCAATTAGGCCAATAACCCGCGCCAAGCCTGCGCGAGTAGCTTCGAAAATAGTAGCATCGGCATCCAGCTGCGGCTCTTGCGCCACGTAGGCGATGCGGGTGTTGCTTTGCACCTGCACGGTGCCGTCATCGGGTTTGTCCATGCCACCCAAAATTTTGAGCATGGACGATTTGCCAGCGCCGTTGCGGCCAATCAGACCGACGCGCTCCGCGGTTTCCAATGAAAAATCAGCGTGGTCGAGCAGGGCGACGTGCCCGAATGCCAGCTGGGCGTTAAGTAAAG
>JBBRNS010000054.1:0-19699 GCA_038230175.1 Burkholderiales bacterium | reverse complement strand
TCCATCGCCGCCGAAATTTTGAACGCGATTCCCGTGGTCCAAAGTTACACGGCCGAAGCCCGTGAAACCCAACGGTTTACCGAATCCACCAACAATGCCTTTGACACTGCCGTCCGACGATCTAAAGCGCGCTCAGTGCTAGTGGCGTTCATCATCATCACTACGTCAGCGGCGCTTTTGTGGGGCCTCTTCCAAGGCACCCAAGCGGTGATGGAGGGCCGCATTACCGCCGGGCATCTCGGTCAAACGGTCGTGTATGTCATTATTTTGGCCAGCGCGTTTGCCATTTTGGGAGAAGTCTATGGTGACTTACTGCGCGCAGCTGGGGCAACGGAGCGCTTGATGGAGTTACTTGGCACCCAATCGCCAATCGTTTCACCGTCAAATCCGGCTGCAGCCCTCGTGCCGACTGCGGGAAGTGCTATTGTTTTTGAAGCAATTCAATTTCATTATCCATCGCGCCCCTTGCAAGCGGCACTGACCGACTTTTCCCTATCGATCCAACCAGGCCAGACCGTCGCCATCGTCGGTCCGAGTGGAGCCGGAAAAAGCACCGTCTTTCAACTGCTGCTGCGTTTCTATGACCCTTCTTCGGGACACATTGCCTTAGATGGCGTCGGCACCCGCGAGATGGCGTTGGCAGACTTGCGCCAGCGTATTGGAATCGTACCGCAGGATGCGATTATTTTTTCGAGCTCTGCCATGGAAAACATTCGCTATGGAAAGCCATCCGCGACCGATGCAGAAGTCATCACTGCCGCACAGGCTGCATTCGCGCACGAGTTCCTGATGGCACTACCAGAAGGCTACGATACATTTTTGGGTGAACGCGGTGTGCGCTTGTCGGGCGGCCAGCGCCAGCGGATTGCCATAGCACGCGCCATGCTTAAAAACCCTCCCCTACTGCTTCTGGATGAAGCAACCAGCGCATTAGATGCGGAAAGCGAGCGCATGGTCCAAGCGGCGCTGGAGTCCGCTATGCAAGGTCGCACCACCTTGGTCATTGCCCACCGTTTGGCCACCGTCCAGAAAGCCGATCTAATCGTTGTGCTCGACCACGGCAGGCTGGTTGAACACGGTACACACGCAGAACTCGTGAGCCATGGCGGCATTTACGCAGGCTTGGCGGCACTGCAATTTAATGCGTAAACGGCATACCCCAGCGGTTATAAACGGGGAACACCAACCGACCGGCCGTATCGTGAACGTCAGCAACTAACAACTCAGTAAAAGTGCCGACTTTGCAGGTTAGAACGTCCCACAACCGACCTTATGGTCGCGGCGTCGTTGGATTGGCTGCTGCCTTTCGACCGACCCAATCGAGTGACCACGAGCCACTGAGAACATTCTGCAGCCACAGTGCGCCAACAAGGGTTTTTGCATCCGTGATTTCGCCGCACATGCATCGATGCAATAGCTCTGCCGGCGTAGCAGTTATCACGTCCAAAAATTCGCCGCTATCCAGATGGCGTTCGCCCAACGTCAAGCCACGCGCGAACCAGATTTCGATCTGTTCAGTTGAATAAGCGATAACCGGAAGTAAAACCCCTGCGTACGCCCATTCGCGCGCCGAATACCCGGTTTCTTCCAGCAACTCACGCTGTGCGCATTGAAACCCTGCTTCACCAGCGTCCAGCTTCCCCGCAGGAAACTCGATCATGACCTGACCAACGGGGTAGCGAAATTGTCGCTCCAAAACGATGCGTACGCCGCCGTCGGTATCCTCGAGCAAGGGGATGACCATGACGGCACCAGGATGCACTACGTACTCACGAACGGTGGACTGGCCATCCGGCAGTGATACAACGTCCCGAGACACATGCAGAAAATGGCCCTTGAGAACTTCTTGACTAGAGAGCCGGGTTTCAACCAAATGGGAGTCGCTCATGGGTCAGAATGCAACATGCACCGAGCGCCTTAGGTACCCAGCATTTGGCGAATGGCCGCTCCACACAGCGCCAGCAGGCCATTGGGGAAAAGTCCCAACAGCAGCACCAATGCGCCATTGACGCACAAGACCAGTCGCACATCCAAGGGGCCAACAACCGTGCTTGCGGCTATCGGTACATCAAAGTACATCACTTTGATAACCCGCAAGTAGTAGAACGCACCGATCAACGACATCAAAACTGCAAACACTGCCAATACCATCGACCCAACCTGTCCGGAGGCCAACAGTGCTTGCAAAACCGAAAGTTTGGCGTAAAAACCGACCATGGGTGGAATGCCTGCCAAGGACAACAAACAAACGGCCATGACCGCCGCATAAAGGGGACTACGTTGATTGAGACCAGCCAAGTCTGCGATCTCTTCGCTCTCAAAACCTTCTTGCGACAGCAGCAGTAAAACACCAAAACTTGCCAAGGTGGTTAGCACATAACTAATCACATAGAACATCGCAGAGCTATAGGCGTTGGCAGCAAAATTCAGCGCATCACCATTCACAACACCGGATGCCAAACCGAGTAGAACAAAGCCCATTTGGGCAATGGTCGAAAAGGCCAACATGCGCTTGACATTGGTTTGCGCGATAGCAGCCAAGTTACCGATCACCAGCGAGCCCACGGCTAAAACCACCAACATCTGTTGCCAATCCTTGGCCAAGGGCAACATCCCCTCCACCAGCAGCCGCATAGTGACCGCAAAAGCGGCCAACTTTGGCGCGCCACCGATCAGCAGCGTCACCACTGTCGGTGCACCCTGGTACACATCAGGAATCCACATATGGAACGGAACAACACCCAGCTTAAATGCCAGACCCGCTACGATAAACACCAGACCAAACACGAGAACTTGGTGACGAACCTGGCCGGACTGGATCGCATCAAATACGGCTGTCACACCCAGTGAACCGGTCGCCCCATACAGCATAGACATGCCATAGAGCAAAAAGCCCGAAGCCATCGCGCCGAGAACGAAGTACTTCATCGCTGCCTCAGAAGCCGTGGCATTGTCGCGTCGCAAAGCAACCAATGCGTAGCTGGAAAGAGTCAACAATTCCAAGCCCATATAAATCACTAGGAAATTGTTCCCCGAGATCATGACGCACATGCCCAATAGCGCAAACATGCTGAGGGTGAATAATTCGCCGCCGTGCAACATGCCTCGGTGGGCTGCATAGGGACGCCCATAAACCAGCGTCGCCATCACTGCGATGGTAGAAAAGCACTTAAGCCAATTGCCCATGACGTCACTGACCACCATATGACCAAAGCCGTACAAAGTTGTGCCGCTGATGGCCAAGTCGGCGTGCATGTAGGCCACAACACCAAGGGTCAACATCGTCATAAGATAGGTGAGGCCGCGTTCACGGCTCTTCACGCCCAAATCCAACAAGGCAATCACACATGTCATCACCAGCAACACCATTTCTGGGTACGCTGTGATCCAACTGATTTTGTCAATCATCGTTCGTCTCTCAATTCAGTGTGATCAGTGCAGTTTGGAAACCGCAACATGCTGGAGCAGTTGGGTAACGGACACATCCATGACGTCGGTAAAGGGTTTGGGATAGACGCCCATCCACAAAACCGCCGCCGCGAGCAGCGAGAGCATCAAAAATTCTCGACTGTTGATGTCAGACAGAGCCTTGACATCGTCATTGGCAACCGGGCCAAGATACACACGCTTAAACATCCATAGTGTGTATGCAGCGCCAAATATCAGCGCACTGGCTGCGGCCAAGCCGATCCAGAAATTGAACTTAACAGCCCCCAAGATCACCATCCATTCGCCGACGAATCCAGCGGTCCCTGGCAAACCGCAATTGGCCATAGCAAAAAACAGCGCAAACGCCGCAAAGCGCGGCATGGTATTGACCACGCCACCGTAACTTGCAATTTCCCGTGAGTGCACCCGATCGTACAAAACACCAATTGACAAGAACATGGCACCTGAAACAAAGCCATGGGCAATCATTTGCACCAAGCCGCCAGACACGCCCAGTTCATTGAAGATAAAAAAGCCAAGAGTCACGAAACCCATATGGGCCACTGACGAGTAAGCCACCAGTTTCTTCATGTCTTGTTGAACCATCGCAACAAGTCCCACATACACCACTGCCGTCAAGGACAACGCGATCATGAGCCAGGCCCACTCATGGGCCGCATCGGGTGCAATGGGCAAAGAAAAGCGTAAAAATCCATACGCGCCCAGTTTCAGCATGATGGCTGCAAGAACCGCCGACCCACCCGTTGGCGCCTCCACGTGAACAACTGGCAACCACGTATGGACGGGCCACATGGGAACCTTAACAGCGAATGCTGCAAAGAACGCAAAGAACAACAGCGTCTGCTGCAGCTTCCCCAGCGGCATGGCGTGCCAAAAAGCGAGGTCAAAACTGCCGCCGGACTGGGTATACAAATAGACCAAAGCCACGAGCATCAACAAAGAGCCCAGCAATGTGTATAAAAAGAACTTGAACGCTGCGTAGATCTTGTTTGGCCCACCCCAAATACCAATGATCAAATACATCGGTATCAAGGTGGCCTCAAAAAATACATAAAACAACAAGCCATCCAACGCGCAAAACACCCCAATCATCAAACCGCTGAGGATCAAAAATGCGCCCATGTACTGGTTGACCTTGACAGAAATCGATTCCCAACTGGCAATAATCACGATGACATTGATAAATGCAGTCAGCAACACAAACCACAGAGAAATGCCATCTACACCCAAGTGGTAATTGACATTGAAGCGCTGTATCCATGGGGTGTTCTCGACGAACTGCATCGCAGCCGTGCTGTTATCAAAACCGCTGTACAGCGGCAGAGTAATCAAGAAACTGGCTACAGCGCCTAACAAGGCCACCCAACGCACAATACGTGCGTGCTCATCACGCCCCAAAGCTATCAAAATGGCGCCCACAGCTATCGGCATCCATATTGCAAGGCTCAACAATCCCATATTATTCTTCTCCTACTTGAGCCAAACAAAATACGTCATCAGCACAAAAACACCCAAGATCATGACCAAGGCATAGTGGTACAAATAGCCCGTCTGTAAACGACGCACTGCGTTGGAAACAGATCCAACCAATCTCCAAGAGCCATTGACCAAGACGCCGTCAATCAACTTCTGATCGCCGTATTTCCACAATCCGCCACCGAGAGCGCGTGCTCCTCGTGCAAGGACGTTTTCATTGATCCAATCCAAGTAATACTTGTTTTCTAGCAGCGTATAAATTGGCATACAGCTACGCTTAATGGCAGCCGGCAAAGCCGGGTTGACCATGTACATGTAATAGGCCGACACAACACCCCCCACAGCCAACCACAAAGGCAATGTTGTCAACGAATGAACCGCCATCTGCCAAGGTCCGTGGAAAGCGTGCGCCAACTCGTCCATGGTTGGATGGCTTTCGCCGTTAACAAAGATGGCGCCCTTGAAAAACTCTCCGAACAACATGGAGTCGATGGTGAAATAACCAATCAACACCGAGGGAATCGCCAGCAGGACCAATGGCACCGTTACCACCCAAGGTGACTCGTGTGGATGGTGGCTTGCGCCATGTCCGTGGTCGTCCTCCGCGTGGCCATGGTGTGCATCAGGATTTTGGTCAAAACGCTCTTTCCCGTGAAACACTAGGAAATACAAACGGAATGAATAAAAGGCCGTCACAAAAACACCGGCTAGGACGGCGAATTTAGCGAACCCCGCCCCCGGCAGGTGACTCTCTAGTACGGCTTCAATGATGCTGTCCTTAGAGTAGAACCCTGAGAACAGCGGCGTTCCGATCAGGGCAAGCGATCCAAGTAACGAGGTGATCCATGTAATTGGCATGTACTTGCGCAAGCCCCCCATCCACCGAATATCCTGGTTATGGTGCACGCCCATAATTACCGATCCGGCAGCAAGAAACAAAAGCGCCTTAAAAAACGCATGCGTCATCAAGTGAAATACCGCAACCGAATACGCAGAAGCTCCCAAGGCGACGGTCATGTAACCCAGCTGCGACAAGGTGGAATAGGCAACCACCCGCTTAATATCGTTCTGAATAATTCCCAAGAAACCCATGAACAACGCCGTGATCGATCCGATCACCATGATGAAATTCAAAGCTGTGTCACTGAGTTCGAACAGCGGTGACATTCGGGCCACCATAAAGATTCCTGCAGTCACCATCGTCGCCGCGTGAATCAGCGCGGAAATGGGCGTCGGGCCCTCCATCGAATCGGGCAGCCAAACATGCAGCGGAAATTGGGCCGACTTGCCCATCGCCCCAATAAATAAACAAATGCAAATAACCGTGATCAGCATCCAGTCTGTGCCGGGAAATGTTATCGCCGCCAGAGCACCACTCTTGTCAAAAATTTCTGCGTAATTCAAAGTACCGGCATAGGCTGCAACCAAACCGATGCCGAGAATAAATCCGAAATCTCCTACGCGGTTGACAAGAAAAGCCTTCATGTTCGCGAATATCGCCGTCGGCTTGTTAAACCAGAAACCAATCAACAAGTAAGACACCAGACCAACGGCTTCCCAACCGAAGAACAGTTGCAGCATGTTGTTGCTCATAACCAGCATCAACATCGAAAAAGTGAACAGAGAGATGTAAGAAAAGAACCGGTTGTAACCCTCGTCCTCTTTCATATAACCAATGGTGTACAGGTGAACCATCAAGGAAACAAACGTCACGACGCACATCATCATGGCGGTTAGGCCGTCAACCAAAAAGCCCACTTCCATTCTGAATCCACCAACATTCATCCAGGTGTACAGCGTTTCATTGAAGCGAGCACCGTCCAATACTGCAAGTAGTGTGATGACCGATAGTACAAATGCAACTAAGACGCCGAAAATAGTCAAAGAATGACAAACGCGGCGGCCGATCCAGTTTCCGCCGAATTGGGTGCCAAAAAGGCCCGCCAAAACCGACCCTACCAGTGGCGCCAAAGGGACCGCCAGTAATTGGGCGGCAGAAAGGGTTTGACTCATCTTTATTAACCCTTGAGCGTATTGAGTTCGTCCACATTGATGCTGGACTTATTGCGAAATAACAGGACCAAAATGGCCAAGCCAATAGCGGCTTCAGCTGCGGCAACTGTCAATATGAAGAAAACAAAAATTTGCCCGTGCATATCATGCAGGTAGTAAGAGAAGGCCACAAAATTTGTATTAACCGCCAACAGCATCAATTCGATGGCCATAAGCATCACAATCAAATTTCGACGGTTCAAAAAAATGCCTACCACTGAAAGGGCAAACAACATTGCACCCAACGAAAGGAAATGGCCAAGTGTCAAAGTCATGGCTTTGCCTCCGTCTGAGGTGCTGTTGACACCGGTTCTGAAGCCTGCGTTACCGCCATTTTTACGACTGTCATGCGGTCGCGTGCGCGGATACGAACCTGATCTGCAGGGTTAACGTACTTACTGTCTTTTCGGCCCCGCAGGGTGAGCGCGATGGCAGCAATCATTGCAACCAAAAGTACAGCCGCTGCGACTTCCAGCGGATAAACATACTGGGTGTACAGCAAGGTACCCAGCTCGTGGGTATTGGACATTGGAACCACACCGGGCACACCTGGCAACACTCCATGTATCTCATCCATACCGCGAAAACCTCGCATCAACACCGCCGCCATTTCCAGCGCAATGATGACTCCAATAAATGCGGCTAAGGGGAAGTGATTCCAAAAACCGATTCGCAGGTTCTCTACATTCACATCCAGCATCATCACCACAAACAAGAACAACACCATCACCGCGCCAACATAGACCAACACGAGGGTAATCGATAGAAATTCAGCCTTCAGCAACATCCAAATCATAGATGCCTGGAAAAAGGTAAGCACCAGGAAAAGCGCTGCGTGCACTGGGTTACGTGCGGTGATCACGCGAAAAGCCGCAATCAGCAGCACCACTGAAAAAACATAGAACAGACCGGTAGTCACACTCATGATTCACACTCTTTCTTGCGACGGATCATCGGTATTTGGCGTCAGCCAATCGGTTGGCCGCAATTTCGGATTCGTACCGGTCGCCCACAGCCAACAACATATCTTTTGTGAAATACAGATCACCCCGCTTCTCGCCGTGGTATTCCAAAATATGGGTCTCGACGATGGAATCGACCGGGCAACTCTCTTCACAGAATCCACAAAAAATACATTTGGTCAGGTCAATGTCGTATCGGGTGGTCCGGCGAGATCCATCCGAACGCACCTCCGATTCAATCGTGATGGCCATGGCTGGGCACACGGCCTCACACAGCTTGCAGGCAATACACCGCTCTTCGCCGTTCTCATAACGACGCAGGGCGTGCAAGCCGCGAAAACGTGGCGACAGCGGTGTTTTCTCTTCGGGAAACTGAATTGTCACCTTGCGCCGAAACGCATAGCGACCCGTCAAAGCCAAGCCCTTGAACAGTTCTACAAGCAAAAAACTGTAAAGAAAATCCTTCAGGGAAAACGCGGGCCTTATAGGCGAAACATGGTTATTAGTAGACATTATTGAAACCTTACTTCCAAATATTGAAGGAAGTCTGCATCCATGCACCTACTACCACCAGCCAAATTAATGTCAGCGGAATAAACACCTTCCAACCCAAACGCATGATTTGGTCATAGCGATACCTTGGGAATGTCGCCCGAACCCAAATGAACAGGCTCACCACCGCGCAGGTTTTCACCCCAAGCCAAATCCATCCAGGAACCCAACTGATTAGCCAATGGTCGAACGGCGCTAGCCACCCACCCAAAAACATGATCGTGGCCAAAATGGATATCAGCCACATATTGGCATATTCAGCCAAATAGAACATGGCATACGACATGCCTGAATACTCAACCATGTGCCCCGCCACGATCTCCGCCTCACCCTCGACAACGTCAAAGGGATGCCGGTTGGTTTCAGCTAGGCCGGAGATGATGTACACCACAAAAATAGGTAACAAAGGCAACCAGTTCCAAGACAAGATACCAACACCCGCCTCCGCAAAAAAGCCTTTGCCCTGCCCTGCGACGATATCTGAGAGGTTCATGCTAGCTGAGACCATCAAAACAATCACCAAGCAAAATCCCATGGAAATTTCATAGCTAACCATCTGTGCCGACGCGCGCATCGCCCCCAAAAAGGAGTATTTCGAATTGGACGCCCAGCCCGCGATGACGACCCCGTACACTTCCATCGACGTAATGGCCATCACAAACAGCAAGCCCGCATTGATATTCGCCAGCGCCAAATCAGGGCCAAAAGGGATCACCGCCCACGCGGCCATGGCCGGCATGATGGTCAAAATCGGACCAATAAAAAAAAGTGCCTTGTTAGCGGAAGTGGGAACCAATATCTCCTTGGTCAAAAGCTTCAAAGCATCCGCAATGGGTTGCAACAAGCCCCACGGCCCCACCCGATTAGGGCCAAGGCGTACTTGCATCCAGCCCAGGAACTTTCGCTCCCACAAAGTCAGGTACGCAACCGCACCCATCAAAGGGAGTACGACCACAATAATTTTGAGCAGGGTCCATAACACCGGCCAAACCAACGCAGTCCACCATGTCGCCGAAACCAAACCTTGACCCGATAGAAACAACGTGTCAATCATGCTGTCGCCTCCACAGACCGAGACGCTGCAGCGCGAGCATCGGCCGTCATTTGTAGCGACGGTGCGCGCCGCACCAGTCCGTCCAATTGGTAAATGCTGGCTACCACTGGCACAACCACACACGCTGTCACATCAGGCTTGACCGCGCATGCATTGCTCAGTCCAGCAACAAAACCTGGTTCTGTTGGTTCGGCAGCAATTGAATGGAGTTGGGCCAATACCTCTTGGGTTGAATCGTATGCAAACGCAGGCAGATTCATCAGATTGGCCAACACGCGCAGAACTTTCCACGCTGGGCGTGTTTCACCCAAAGGTTTGACGACTGCATGGAAGCTCTGCATCCGCCCTTCGGCGTTTACAAAAGTTCCTGGTGTCTCTGTGAAAGGCGCAATTGGAAGCAGCACATCGCTGAACTCCATGTTCGCTTTAAACGGGCTGAGCGTCACAACCATGTCGCATTGGCCCAAGTTGCGCTTACTCGCAACTCCTGCTGCCGAATCAAACTCGGGCTCATTGTTCAACAGTATTGCAGCCTTGAGTCCTCCAGCTAACATTTGGCCTGCGTTGAGTCCACCCTGCCCGGGCAGAGCTCCCGCAACCTGCGCACCGACCGTGTTCGCAGCTTCGGTCAATGAACCCACAGTTGCGCCCACTTGCTCGCCAATCCAGTTGGCAAGTGAAAGCAAGCTTGACGCCTTTGCGTGGTGGGTCGCCGCATTTCCCAACAATATTGCCTTGCGCTCTCCGCCCAACATGGCTGAGGCGATGGCCTTAGCCTCAGGCGTGGCCTTGCCAGGCACTGGTGCTTCAACACCCTTTTCACTCGCCACGGCCGCCGCAATATCTGCCAATGCCTGCACCCAATCGCTAGAGGGTGACAGCAGAACATTGCGAACAGGCATCGCCCAGTCCAGCGCCACCGCCGTCAGTGCATTTACCACACCGCCCGCACGAACGGCCTGGCGAATACGCTGCGCGAACAATGGATGGTCCTTGCGTAAATTGGACCCAATGACCAACACGCGCTGCAACGTCGAGAGCGCCGCGATCGGCAAGCCCAAATAGCGAATGCCCGCTGGCTGACTAAACTCGGCGTTGCGCAGTCGGTAATCAATATTTTCAGAACCTAAGCCGCGAACCAGTGCGCCGGCCAAATAGAGCTCTTCAAGGGAACTATGGGGGCTAACCAAAGCGCCGATAGACGCAGCGCCATGGTTGGCTTTGATGAGTTTCAGTCCGTTTGCGACGTACTCCAGCGCCGTTTGCCAATCGACTGTCGTCCAAACACCGCCCTGCTTTAGCATCGGAGCAGTCAAGCGTTCAGCACCATTAAGGGCTTCGTATGAAAAACGATCACGATCGGCGATCCAGCACTCATTGACGGCTTCGTTCTCCAGCGGAACGACACGCATCACCTTGTTGTTCTTGACTTGGACTACCAAATTAGAACCAGTCGAATCATGGGGACTGATGGACTTACGGCGCGACAACTCCCAGGTTCGCGCGCTGTAACGAAACGGTTTACTCGTCAAGGCACCAACGGGACAGATATCGATCATATTGCCAGACAACTCGGAGTCGACTGACTCACCGATGAACGTCTCCACTTCCACATGCTCGCCCCGATGCGACATGCCAAGCTCCATAATGCCGGCTACCTCCTGACCAAATCGCACACAGCGGGTGCAGTGAATGCACCGCGTCATCTCCTGCATCGACACCAGAGGACCCACATCCTTATACGCAACGACCCGTTTTTCTTCCTCGTAGCGAGAACCAGAGCCACCGTATCCAACAGCCAAGTCTTGCAACTGGCATTCGCCACCTTGGTCACAAATGGGGCAGTCAAGGGGGTGGTTGATCAACAAAAATTCCATGACCGACTGTTGGGCCTTAATAGCCTTGTCGCTCTTGGTCCGCACCACCATTCCTTGGGTTACCGGAGTCGCACAAGCCGGCATCGGCTTGGGCATCTTTTCCACGTCCACCAAGCACATGCGGCAATTGGCCGCAATGCTGAGCTTTTTGTGATAACAGAAATGGGGAATATAGGTCCCAGCTTTTTCGGCGGCATGCATGATCATGCTGCCTTCGACAATGTCAACTTTCTTGCCGTCGAGTTCAATTTCAATCATATTGGGACCCGCTCAAACGTACGCTGGGACCATGCAGGTCTTGTGCGCAACGTGGTATTCAAATTCGTGGCGGAAATGCTTGATCATCGCGCGCACTGGCATGGCTGCGGCATCACCCAGAGCACAAATCGTACGACCCTGAATGTTCTCAGCAACATTGTCCAAGAGATCCATATCGCTGGCACGGCCATGCCCGGTCTCAATCCGATCCACCATGCGCGACAACCACCCTGTGCCTTCGCGACACGGTGTGCACTGGCCACAGGATTCGTGCATATAAAAGTAACTGAGTCGTTGCAAGGCCTTGACCATGCAGCGTGTGTCGTCCATCACGATCACAGCACCAGAACCCAGCATCGAACCAGCCTTGGCAATCGAGTCATAGTCCATCGTGCATTCCATCATGACCGACGCCGGCAACACCGGTGACGAAGAGCCCCCAGGAATTACCGCCTTGAGTTGACGCCCCCCACGCACGCCACCGGCCAATTCCAGCAACTTGGAGAACGGTGTACCCATTGGAATCTCATAATTCCCGGGCAACTCAACGTCGCCACTGATGGAATAAATTTTGGTGCCACCATTGTTGGGCTTGCCGCAATCGAGATACGCCTGACCACCATTGCGAATAATCCAAGGTACCGCCGCGAAAGTCTCGGTGTTGTTGATTGTGGTCGGCTTTCCATACAAACCAAAGCTGGCGGGAAAGGGTGGCTTAAATCGCGGCTGACCCTTTTTACCTTCCAAGGACTCAAGCAGCGCAGTTTCCTCACCACAAATATAGGCGCCAAAGCCGTGGGTCGCATGCAGTTGAAAACTAAAGCCACTTCCTAGAATATTGTTTCCCAACAATCCCGCCGAGCGGGCTTCCTCGAGCGCTTCTTCAAAGCGATCGTAGGCAGAGAATATTTCACCGTGTATGTAGTTGTACCCAACCGTAATACCCATCGCATAGGCAGCGATAGCCATACCTTCAATCACGATATGCGGATTGAACTCCAAAATATCACGGTCTTTGCAGGTACCGGGCTCGCCCTCATCCGAATTGCAAACAAGGTATTTTTGCCCCGGAAATTGACGGGGCATGAAACTCCACTTCAAACCGGTAGGAAATCCCGCACCGCCACGCCCTCGCAACGCAGACTCTTTAACCATGGCAATCACTTGGTCCTGCGTCAAACCAGATGCTGCTGTTTCGCCGCTGGATGATCCGTCTTTTCCAAGAATCTTGCGCAAGGCCTGATAACCACCCCGGGCCTCGTAGTCCTTCAAACGCCAGTTGGATCCGCTTAATCCAGCGTAAATTTGAGGATTGATATGGCGATCGTGGAAACAGGTTTGAACGCCCGTCGCTTTGAACTGGTCCAAAATTCCGTGAGCCGTCATGCCTTTTCTCCTGCGCCACGCAACCCGTCGACCAATTGATCCAACTTTTCGTCCGACATAAAACTACACATATGCCGGTCATTGACCAGCAAGACAGGAGAATCTGCACAGGCACCTAAACATTCACTCTGCTGCAAAGTAAACAGGCCATCTGATGTGGTCTCACCCATGGCGATGCCTAACTTGCGCTCTAAATGCCGCAAGGCCTTTGTCCCATCACGCAACTGGCACGGC
Source organism: Burkholderiales bacterium (assembly GCA_038230175.1). GTDB lineage: Bacteria > Pseudomonadota > Gammaproteobacteria > Burkholderiales > Burkholderiaceae_C > Allorhodoferax. The sequence goes on along the minus strand of JBBRNS010000054.1, from coordinate 6,398 downwards.
AAATTGGTACACACGTTGAGCTTGTACTTCCCCACTGGGCGTTGGTTGTACATGTTGTAGAAGGACGTGACTTCATGTACCGCGATCGGCGCCATACCCAAATATTCGGCAATTTCGCGTTCGCTATCTGAGCTGACATGCCCCAACTCCTGCTGCACGATGGCCAAACATGCCATCACAGCCGACTGCGCTTGGTCTGCAGGGTACTTCGACACTTCTTTGGCGAAGCGCGCTTTGGTGGAATCAGAGATCATCGATCAATCTCTCCAAAAACAATATCCATGGTCCCGATGATGGAAACAGCATCCGCAATCATGTGACCACTGGCCATTTCATTAAGAGCCGCTAAGTGGGCAAAGCCCGGCGGACGAATCTTCAAGCGATAAGGCTTGTTCGCGCCATCGCTGACGATATAAATACCGAACTCACCCTTCGGGTGCTCCACCGCAGCGTAGGCCTCACCTTCCGGAACATGGAATCCTTCGGTAAACAACTTGAAGTGGTGAATCAGGCCTTCCATATCGGTCTTCATCGACTCGCGCGAAGGCGGCGCCACCTTGTTGTTGGCGGTAATGACGGGGCCCGGATTGGCCTTAAGCCAATCAACACACTGCTTGATGATGCGATTGGATTGTTTCATCTCCTCCATACGCACCAAGTAACGGTCATACACGTCACCCGTTTTACCGACTGGAATGTCAAAGTCCATCTTGTCGTAAACGTCGTAAGGCTGCTTTTTACGTAAATCCCAAGCAATGCCAGATCCGCGCAACATAGGGCCCGAAAAGCCCATATTCAGCGCGCGCTCAGGAGTCACCACGCCGATATTGACGGTACGCTGCTTCCAAATCCGGTTTTCCGTCAACAGGGTATGGTATTCCTCCAAGCACACTGGAAACCGCTGGGTGAAGTCCTCGATGAAGTCCAACAACGAGCCTTGACGATTGCTATTGAGTTGCGCGACACCCTTGGCGTTTCGCACCTTACTTGCCTTGAACTGCGGCATCGTGTCAGGCAAATCGCGGTATACGCCGCCTGGCCGAAAGTACGCCGCATGCATGCGCGCGCCACTCGCCGCCTCGTACATATCAAACAGGTCTTCGCGCTCGCGGAAGGTGTAAATCAAAATAGTCGAACTGCCGCAATCATTGCCATGCGAGCCCAACCACATCAGATGGTTGAGAAGTCGGGTAATTTCTGAAAACATGACACGGATGTACTGCGCACGCACAGGAACATCAATACCCAACAGCTTTTCAATGGCCAAGCAGTACGCATGTTCATTGCACATCATCGACACGTAGTCCAGACGGTCCATGTAGGGCAGTGACTGAATGTACGTTTTGCTCTCAGCGAGCTTTTCAGTCGCACGGTGCAACAAACCAATATGCGGATCAGCGCGCTGAATCACCTCGCCATCGAGCTCCAACACCAGACGCAAAACGCCGTGGGCTGCGGGGTGTTGAGGCCCAAAATTGAGGGTGTAGTTCTTTATTTCCGCCATGAATCGACCTGCTTAATGCAAGCCTCCATAGTTATCTTCACGAATGATACGCGGCGTAATTTCACGCGCCTCGATGGTGACGGGCTGGTAAACCACGCGTGCTTTCTCAGCGTCATACCGCATCTCAACATGTCCAGTAGTAGGAAAGTCTTTGCGAAAAGGGTGGCCAATGAAGCCATAGTCCGTCAAGATGCGCCGCAAGTCAGCATGCCCATCGAATACGATACCAAACAGGTCAAACGCCTCACGCTCAAACCAGTCCGCTGAATTCCAAATGTCTGTTACTGACTGCACGGCTGGCATCGCATCATCCGGCGCAAACACTTTAATGCGCAGGCGCTGGTTCAGCGAAATCGACTGCAAATGGCTCACCACACAAAAACGCAAGCCCTCATAACTGCCGTCTTGGTATTCAGAATAGTCAACCCCACACAAATCCATCAACTGCTCAAACTGGCACCCCGGCGTGTCACGCAAGGCCAACGCTGCCGCGTGGTAGTCCTCAGGCGACACTATCACGGTCAACTCACCCAAGTTGATGGAAATACGCTGAACTTTTTCGCCAAGCGCAGCCATAACAGCGGCCTGCGTTGCCTCGGGCGGCACGGAATAAACTGTCATACCGTCCCTTTAAACACGCGCAATCGTTTCGGTGCGACGAATTTTTTGTTGCAATTGCATGATGCCGTAGATCAGTGCTTCGGCCGTCGGCGGACACCCAGGAACATAGACGTCAACGGGAACAATCCGATCGCAGCCGCGCACTACAGAGTAGCTGTAGTGATAATAGCCACCACCATTCGCGCACGACCCCATACTGATGACCCAACGCGTCTCAGACATTTGGTCGTAAACCTTGCGAAGCGCAGGCGCCATCTTGTCGCACAAAGTACCCGCAACAATCATCAAATCGGACTGGCGTGGGCTGGCACGAAAGACCTCCGCACCAAAGCGACTCAGGTCGTATCGAGCGCACGCAGAGTGCATCATCTCCACTGCGCAGCAAGCCAATCCAAAAGTCATAGGCCAAATTGAGCCCGTCTTGGCCCAGTTCATGACCGAGTCGTAACTCGTGGTGACAAAACCTTCTTTGAGAACACCTTCAATCATCGATCACTCCCAATCTAGGGCGCCTTTTTTCCACATATAGACGAAGCCGATGGTCAACACGGCAACAAACTCGATGCCGATTAAGAAACCAAAAAAGCCAAGCCCCTTGAGGGACACTGCCCATGGAAACAAAAAGGCTGTTTCCAAATCGAACAATATGAACAAAATTGCCACTAGATAGTAGCGTACGTCAAACTTCATCCGAGCGTCTTCAAACGCCTCGAATCCACACTCATAAGGGGAGTTTTTTGCCGGGTCGGGACGATTGGGGCCAAGTATGTAGCCCAAAACCTGCGGGACCACTCCAATCCCAACCCCAACCAAGACAAACAATAGGACAGGCAAATACTGATCAATGTTCATCGGATTATTGTGATCTAAATCTTTGTTTGCCGCGTTGATACACGACAAACCCATTCAGTTTGGTGCCGTCGGCGAGACTCGAACTCGCACAGCTTTCGCCACTACCACCTCAAGATAGCGTGTCTACCAATTTCACCACGACGGCGGCTCTCAAAACATTCCGATTGCATGTAACCCTCTAGGGGTTTCTCACGCATCGAACAGCGCAGATTTTACCCCGAATTTGGCCCGCTTCTCACTCTGAGACCGCAATTCGGCGGGCATTTCAAGCCCACTTATTCAAGGATATTATTTGGCCGGAATTTGCCCAGCACCCGATGCGGCGGGCGCAGGTGCAGACGCGGCCACGGCTGGGGCCGTTGCTACCGCACTCTCCAAAACACTGGTCGACGTTGTCGGACGCAAATTGCCAAAATAAGCCAAGGCCAAAGTGCTAACGAAAAATATGGTGGCCATGACGGCTGTAGTCCTAGACAAAAAGTTGGCGCTACCACTAGCTCCAAACAAACTTCCAGAGCCGCCACTGCCAAAAGCGGCACCCATATCCGCACCCTTGCCGTGTTGCACCAGGATCAATCCGACCATGGTGATAGCGGCCAGCATCTGAACCGTCAAAATGGTTGTCAAAACAAAATTCATTCTCAACTCCTAAATGTGTAACTGGCCGACTAGCTTGCGGCGGCGATGATGGATAAAAAATCTGCGGCTTTGAGCGATGCACCGCCAACGAGACCGCCGTCGATGTCTGGCTGACCCAAAAGCTGCGCTGCATTGGCTGCATTCATACTGCCGCCGTACAAAATGTGCACTCGGTCCGCATGAGGCGTAGCGGCGCGCAACTGCCCACGCAAAACGGCATGCACCTGCTGCGCCTGTTCGGCCGTGGCAGTTTTACCCGTTCCAATCGCCCAAACAGGCTCATAGGCCACGACAATTTCACTGATGCAGTGGCCATTGGTGTGAATCACCGCAGCCAACTGTCGCTTGACCACTTCTTCGGTCTGGCCCGCTTCGCGCTCCGCCAGTGTTTCGCCAACACACACAACGGGTGTCATACCTGCAGCCAGTGCACGCTGCGCTTTGGCGGCAACAAGCACATCGGTTTCGCCATGGTACTGGCGCCGCTCAGAGTGACCAACGAGGCAATAACGCACACCAAATTCCGCCAACATGCCCGCAGACACCTCGCCGGTAAAGGCCCCGGAGTCATGCTGTGAAACATCTTGCGAGCCCAAATCTATCCCGCTGGCACCAATCAGTGCCTTCACTTGTGCCAAATACGGCAACGGGACACAGACTGCAGCCAAACACGCGCCACTGGAGTAACCAGCCACCAAGGCGTTCATCAAAGCGGTATTGGCAGACAGGGATCCATTCATCTTCCAGTTGCCGGCGATAAGCTTTTTCTTCATGCAACACTCCAACTCAAAACAATTTTTCCAATATGCAAATTGGATTCCATTAATCCATGCGCACGCGACGCACCGCTACCACTGCCGTGAGACGCATCGATAGCGGGAAACACACTATGAACAACCGGCTTAAAACGACCAGCCGCAATTAATGGCCACACATGCTGCAAGCACGCCTGCGCTATTTGCGCCTTAAAGGCGACTGACCGGGCACGCAATGCCGATCCCGTGATGGTCAATCGATTTTGCAACACCAGAGCCGCGTTCACTTCACAGCGCGCGCCCCCTTGCAAGCCAATCACAACGAGCCGTCCATCTTCCGCCATACACCCCAACTCTCGGGCTACGTAAGGTCCGGCCACCATATCCAACACCACATCGACACCGCGACCATCGGTCAGGCGCAACACTTCGGCTTGAAAATCGTGGGTTTTGTAATTGATTGCGTGGTCAGCGCCCAGAGCCACACAGGCTGCGCATTTGGCATCGCTCCCGGCAGTGACAATAACCGTGGCGCCAAACGCCTTTGCCAGTTGAATGGCAGTGACACCAATTCCACTCGAACCGCCGTGGACCAACAAGACCTCGCCGCGTTGTAGATGCCCCCGGTCGAACACATTACTCCAAACGGTGAACAAGGTCTCGGGCAACGAGGCCGCCTCGACATCAGACAGGCCTTGCGGCACCGCAAGACACTGCGCCACCGGCGCAACACAATACTCGGCATACCCGCCGCCAGCCACCAACGCACACACGCGGTCGCCCACCTTGAAACCCGCCGCAGCCATGGCACTAGCGTCACCTTGCACAATGGTTCCGGCCACTTCTAACCCTGGAATCTCCGACGCACCCACTGGCGCGGGGTAATGTCCCGCCCGCTGCAAAACGTCTGGCCGATTAATGCCGCTAGCGGACACGCGAATAAGCACCTCGCCCGCGCCTAGCGTAGGCGTGGGACGCTGCGCCAGACGTAAAACGTCTGGGCCTCCGAAAGATGCTATCTCAATAACTTTCATGAAAAATAGACCGATAGCCCTCGCCAACATTGGGCGAGAAGCTATCGATTTAGTAGCATGCGTTGATTAGCCCTGCTCACCGTTGTGCGCAGGACGGTCCATCAGTGCCTTCATAGACAACTTGATACGACCCTTCTCATCGGTCTCCATGACCTTGACCTTGACGATCTGGCCTTCGGACAGGTAGTCGGTCACCTTCTCGACACGCTCGTGCGCGATCTGGCTGATGTGCAACAAGCCGTCTTTACCTGGCAGCAAGTTAACCAAAGCGCCGAAGTCCAAAATCTTGGTGATGGGACCTTCGTACACCTTGCCGATTTCCACTTCAGCAGTGATCTGCTGAATGCGGCGCTTGGCCTCTTCAGCCTTTTCTGGATCAGCGGAGGCGATGGTGATGGTGCCGTCTTCGTCGATGTTGATTTGCGTACCAGTTTCTTCGGTTAGCGCACGAATGACCGAACCGCCCTTGCCGATCACGTCACGGATCTTGTCCGGATTGATCTTCATCGTGAACAGGCGGGGCGCGAAGTTGGAGACTTCGGTCTTGGCTTCAGCCATGGCTTCTTGCATCTTGCCCAAAATGTGCATGCGGGCTTCTTTGGCCTGCGCCAAAGCGACCTGCATGATTTCTTTGGTGATACCTTGGATCTTGATGTCCATCTGCAGCGCGGTAATACCGTTGGTGGTACCGGCCACTTTGAAGTCCATGTCGCCTAGGTGGTCTTCGTCACCCAAGATGTCGGTCAACACCGCAAAACGGTTCTCTTCCTTGATCAGGCCCAGGGCGATACCGGCCACGTGGGCTTTCATCGGCACGCCAGCATCCATCAGGGACAAACAGCCGCCGCAGACCGATGCCATCGAGGAAGAACCATTGGACTCGGTGATTTCCGAGACCACACGCATGGTGTAAGGAAACTCTTCTTTGCTTGGCAACACAGCGACCAAAGCACGCTTAGCCAAACGGCCATGGCCGATTTCACGGCGCTTAGG
>JBBRNS010000053.1:0-20173 GCA_038230175.1 Burkholderiales bacterium | reverse complement strand
TGGCTGCGCCGGGTGCTGCGCGATTTGCCTGCGGCCAAGACGGTCGAGGATGTTGAGGCGTTGCTGCCTTGGAATGTGCGCATAGCAGATTTATCGGGCGAAACGGCCGATTGACTTACTGGGGTTTGTGGAGCACTTACGCCAAAAAGGCCTGCAGTTGCAGGCCTTTTTTTGCGGGGTACTCCAGGGACCTTCGGAAGTCAGGCCGTTGGAATTGGCGGGCGGGTTTTAGGCCGCCATGCGCAACTCTTGGTCGCCCATGAGTTGCTCCAGTGCCCGACCCACAATGGGTTGGGCGTCCAACAGGCGCAGCGTGCCTAGGCGCAGCATGGCGGCAACCTCGCGCTCTGAGCGCACAAACGCATCAAAACCGTCGCGGTTGGTAAACAAGAATCGGGTACGCATGGGGCTGATCCAGCTCAGGCGGCTGCGGGTTTTGGTGCCTTGGTCCAGCGTAACCTCAAACCAAACACCCCTTTTCATGGCCTGGGCCTGGGCGTCGAATTCATCCTCTGCACCGAAGTTGCGGGCGGCGCGGCGCTCGTCCAATTTTTGCAGTGCGGCTTCGCCTTCGCGCACTTCTAGCGCTGCTGAGCCGGTTTCTAGCGGCGCCTGCTGGGTTAGGCGGATAGCCTTCGTGTGGGTGCCGATCAGGCGCCGGGTGAAATCCGCGCGGGGCTTGCCGTCCCAGCCAATAGCGTCCAGCCCAGCATTGAGTTGGCGCACCAGGGTCGGCAATATAGCCACCAGTTCTCGGCGTTCTTCAGGCGTGGTCTTGGGCAGGGTGGACTGAATCAGCTGCTCCATGGTGGCCTGGGTTTGTGCGTAAGCCTGCTCGGCGGTTTGCCCTGCTGCGGGCTCGTCAAACATCGCGCGGGCCATCACCTCGCGCCACTGGGTGCTCAAAAACGGCAACAAAAACGGGGCCAGCGGCAGATGGACCGATTGCGCCTCAATGCGCGCATGGATCCAGTCGTCGACCTCAGACAGGGCATGCTCCCAAGCCTCGCCTTTGTGTTCTTTGTGGGCAACTGGCTCTACCTGCGCCTGGGCTTGTTGCTCGGACTCAAACAAAAATTCGGTGAATTCGCGCAACAAGTCGGCAAACAGCGCCAAGTCGTCTTCAAACTCGTTAAGCACGCGCTGCACGGTTTGCTCTATGCGCGCGTACAAAGGGTCGTTCTCGCCCTTTTCAGGCGCCCAGGCCACCGAGGCACCGGCCAAGGTATCGACCAAGCGCCGCGCGGGGTGCTGGTCTGAGAGAAAAAAGTCGCGGTCAATCATGGCGGCCTTGAGCACCGGGATTTGCAGGCGGCCGATCACCATTTTCATTTGCACAGGAATAGCCTGGTCGGCAAACACAAAGTCAAACACTTCGGCCAGTGCGTCCACGGTGCCACGGTCTAGCTCAGGAGCGCTGCGTATTTCTTCCTGGTCGCGCATGTGGCGCAAGACGTTGTGCTGCGCCAAGTCTTGGCCTTCAACCCATGGCGTGGCGTCGGCACTGCTTGCACCTGCCTGAAGGTTGCCCAAGTAGCCCATCAAGGCGGGGTCGGCTTGCGCATGCGCCACCTGCTGTGCACCCATCGGTGCGTCGCCATCAGCGCCGCGCTCAGCGGACGCGCCGACCGCCGCCGCGCCAAAACCAAGTCGCTGCAAGAATTGGCGTGCATGCGCTGCCACACTGCGCCCTGCGGGTGCCAGTGCCGACCATGCCGAGCGCGCGTTAGCGTCCGCTGTGTCCAGCCGGGCCGGGACCGAATCGGCTGGGGCCAAGGACGCAGGGCCGGTGGACGCTCCGCCGTGCCCGCCGCCATTGGCATTGCGCCGGATGCGCAACTCGCGCTGGCCCTCAACCCCGGCTTGCTCTAGGGTGGTGTTGAGTTGGGCATACAGAGCTTTGAGGTCAAACCAGCGCGCGGGCTCTAGGGACAGCAACAGGTCATCGGCCGCCTGGGGGTCAAAGCCGCATGCATCCCAGGCTTCCATAAAAGCACGCAAAAAAACAAGGGGTTTAAACGGGTTGTCGGCCAGCGAGGTGGTTTCCCGCCCTAGCAGCACACCCAGGCGCTGGGTCAGAGGCTCTAAGCCCGCTTCACACCGGCTGGTAAAGCGCTGGGCCACCCGATCAAGCTGCAAAATGCGCTCGACCTCTTTAACGTCGATCAGGCTGAAACTCAAACCGTCAATGCCGCCGTCTGGCGCGCTGGCGGGCGCGCCAGAGGCCGTGGGCAAGACCTGCACCAACTCCCGTTTCAGACCATCGGCCAAGGCGGTTTGTACCGCTTGGTTAAACGCATCGGCATTGCGCCCCAGCACCGCATGGGCGGAGCGAAAATTTTGGCCCTGCACGGCGGATGGCTTGTCGTCCACCAGCTCCATCAGGTGACCACGCACCTGGGTAAGGCTTTGTGCCGCGTTGGCCGAAAAATAGGCCAGCGTTTGTGCCACCAGCACGCGTAGCAGGCGCACAGCTTGCACCTGCTGCTCACGCCCTTTTTGCCCCCACGCTGTGTTGATTTGCTCTTCTGCCACGTTCAACCAATCCAATTTGTTACTACGCAAATTGTGGTTGATTTACTGCATGGAGCCAATCCAATAAACCCGTGCAAGCGACACAAAATGTGTGAAAAATGGCAATCATGTGTAACGGCCTGTAACGCGGATGCGCCAGCCGCAGTCAGGCCGTGTTGTCAGGCCAACAAGCGCGATGACTGGGGCACGTGGGCCATCAAAAACTCCATCTGGTCGGCCAAAATGCGCCGGTTGCGCAGGATGAAGTCTTCCCACAGGCTGGGCACATAGGGCGCGTACAGCAGCGGCATGTGGGCCTGCTCGGGTGTGCGGTGGCTCTTGCGGTGGTTGCAGGGCTTACAGGCAGTTACCACATTCATCCAAGTGTCTACACCGCGCTGGGCAAAGGGAATGATGTGCTCGCGGGTAAGGTGTTCTTCGCTCAGTTGCTGGCCGCAGTAGGCGCAGACATTGCGGTCACGCACAAAGAGCTTGCTATTGGTCAGGCCTGGCCGCATGGCAAAGGGGTTGATGCGGGGCACACCCCGGGTACCAATGATGCTGTTGACGCGGATGATGGACTGCAAACCGGTGCGCGCGTTGTGCCCACCATGGAACACGGCGACCTCGCCCCCGGACTCCCAACGCACTTCGTCGGTGGCGTAGTAGGTAACCGCCTGCTCTAGCGATATCCACGATTGCGGCAGCCCTTGGGCCGACAGTTTCAAGACTTTCAAGACACGCCTCCTGCAACGGTTAAACACCACCACACCAACGGTTGAACTTCTGTGCCGTGTAGCGGCCCAAAAAGAAGGCTGCCACTGCTGCGTCACAATATACCCTCTTTCTGTGACAAATAGGTTTCAACGCTGATTGCACCGATGCGGTCTGCTATCAAAAAGATAACAAATTCATGAAGGTATTTCGCGGCTTCCATCACCCCGGCATTGCCCCTGCATGCGCGCTGACCATTGGTAACTTTGACGGCGTGCACCGTGGACACCAGGCCATGCTGGCGCTCTTGCGGGCAGAGGCACAGCAGCGCGGCGTGCCCAGCTGCGTGCTCACCTTTGAGCCGCACCCGCGTGACTACTTTGCCGCGCTGCACCAAAAGCCCGAGTTGGCCCCTGCCCGAGTGGGCACCCTGCGCGACAAACTGGCCGATCTGGCGCACTGTGGGGTGGACCAGGCGGTGGTGCTGAAGTTTGACGCGCAGCTAGCCGGCCAGTCACCCCAAACCTTTATCGACTCCGTGCTGTGCAAAGGCCTAGGAGCACGGTATGTGCTGGTAGGCGACGACTTCCGCTTTGGTGCCAAGCGGGCGGGCGACTACGCGATGCTGGACGCGGCTGGGGATGTGGCCGGCTTTGATGTGGCGCGCATGAACAGCTACGAGGTTCACAAACTGCGGGTATCGAGCTCTGCCGTGCGGGAAGCGCTGCTTGCGGGCCGCATGCAAGACGCAGCCCGGCTGCTGGGCAAGCCCTATTGCATCAGCGGGCACGTCGTGCACGGGCGCAAATTGGGGCGCACCCTGGGATTCAAAACACTGAATCTGCGTTTTGCCCACTGGAAGCCCGCCGCCAGCGGCATTTTTGCGGTGCTGGTGCATGGCCTTGCCGATGTGCCGCTGCAAGGCGTGGCCAACCTGGGTGTGCGCCCGTCCATAGACCCGACCGATGTCAATGGTGGGCGGGTTCTTCTGGAAACCTATTGCCTAGACTGGCCCGAAGCGCTGGGGCCTGAGGGTGCCTACGGTAAAATTATCCGCGTGGAACTGCTGCACAAACTACACGACGAGCTGAAGTACGACGGTCTGGAAGCCCTGACACAGGGCATAAACCAAGACTGCGACGATGCGCGCGCCTGGTTCGCGGCCCGAATTTGACCGGGCCGACCGAGCAGGTCACCGACGCACTTTGCCCCGCGTCCCCCCGCCCGACACCAGCACCCAGGTCGTTTCATTGGGCCTAGCCCGCCCTACTTCCACAGAATACCTAGATTGAACCCGCCATGACTGACAAAGTTGACTACCGCAGCACCTTAAACCTGCCCGACACCCCCTTCCCCATGCGCGGCGACCTGCCCAAGCGCGAGCCGGGTTGGGTGAAAGCCTGGGAAGACAAAGGCGTTTACAAAAAGCTGCGTGATGCCCGGGTGAACGCACCCAAGTTTGTGCTGCACGACGGCCCACCCTACGCCAACGGCAAGATCCACATTGGCCACGCGGCCAATAAGATCCTCAAAGACATGATCATCAAGTCGCGCCAACTCAAGGGCATGGACGCGCAATACATCCCCGGTTGGGACTGCCACGGTTTGCCGATTGAAAACGCGATCGAAAAAATCCATGGCCGCAAGCTGGCACGCGACGACATGCAAGCCAAAAGCCGCGCTTTCGCCACCGAGCAGATCGACCAGCAGCGCACAGACTTCAAACGCTTGGGCGTTTTGGGCGATTGGGACCACCCCTACCGCACCATGGATTTTGTGAATGAGGCGGCCGAGATTCGTGCCTTCAAACGCGTGGTGGAGCGCGGCTTTGTGTACCGGGGTTTGAAGCCCGTGTACTGGTGTTTTGACTGCGGCTCCAGTTTGGCCGAGTTCGAAATTGAATACGCCGACAAAAAATCACAAACGCTGGACGTGGCTTTTGAAGCCCACGACACCCAAGCGGTGTTGAAAGCCTTCACCCACGCCGAGACAGCTGACCGCACCACCGAGCTAGTCGCTGCGCGCTTGAAAGACAAAAAAGTGTTCGCCGTCATCTGGACCACCACCGCCTGGACCATCCCCGCCAACCAAGCGCTGAACGCCCACCCCGAGCTGGAGTACGCCTTGGTAGACACCCCGCGGGGTGTGTTGCTGCTGGGCGCTGGCCTGGTCGAGAAGTGCCTAGAGCGCTACCAACTAGAAGGCACCGTGATTGCCACCACCAAGGGCCAGGCCCTGCGCGGCTTGGTGTTCCGCCACCCCCTTTACGATTTGGAAGCCAGTGAAGGTGCGTTCAGCTACAAGCGCCTCTCGCCGCTGTACCTGGCCGACTACGTGAGCGACAGCGACGGCACCGGCATCGTGCACTCGGCACCCGCCTACGGTGTGGACGACTTCAACAGCTGCGTGGCGCATGGCATGGCCTACGACGACATCTTGAACCCGGTGCAAGGCGACGGCCGCTATGCGCCTGAGCTGCCTTTGTTTGGTGGCCTCAATATCTGGAAAGCCTGCCCCATCATCATTGAACAGCTGGCCACCTCTGAGCGGCTCATGGCGACCAGCGCCATCAGCCACAGCTACCCGCACTGCTGGCGCCACAAAACGCCGGTGATCTACCGGGCCGCTGCCCAATGGTTTGTGCGCATGGACGAAGGCGTGGGCGTTTTCACCGTGGACAAAGCGCCCAAAACTCTGCGCCAAACCGCTCTGGATGCCATTGAGCAAACCCAGTTCTACCCAGAAAACGGCCGCACCCGGTTGCGCGACATGATTGCCAACCGGCCCGACTGGTGCATCAGCCGCCAGCGCAGCTGGGGCGTGCCGGTGCCGTTTTTCTTGCACAAAGATTCGGGCGAGTTGCACCCCAAAACGCTGGCCATCATGGACGTGGCTGCAGCAATGGTCGAAGCCGGTGGTATTGAGGCCTGGAGCACCGCCAGCACTGAATCCATCTTGGCCCAAGTGGGTGCTACGGCGGATGCCGAGGCCTACACCAAGAGCACCGACATTTTGGAAGTCTGGTTTGACTCCGGCACCACGCACACCACCGTGCTCAAGACTTCGCACCCCGGCTGCGGGCATGAAACCGGCCCCGAGGCCGACCTGTACCTAGAAGGCCACGACCAGCACCGCGGCTGGTTCCACAGCTCGCTGCTGACCGCCTGCGCCATGTACGACCGCGCGCCCTACCGGGGCCTGTTGACGCACGGCTTCACCGTGGACGGCAAAGGCCGCAAGATGAGCAAGAGCGACGGCAACGTGGTGGCCCCGCAAGAGGTGAGCGACAAGATGGGCGCCGAGATCATCCGCCTGTGGTGCGCATCGACCGACTACTCGGGCGACCTGGGCATTGACGACAAGATTTTGGCTCGGGTGGTAGACACCTACCGCCGGGTGCGCAACACGCTCAAATTTTTGCTGGCCAATGTGAACGACTTTGACCCTGCCAAAGACGCGGTACCGACTGGGCAACTACTGGAGATTGACCGCTACGCCCTCTCCCGCGCCGCGCAGGTGCAGGCCGAGATATTGGCGCACTTTGAGGTGTATGAATTCCACCCCGTGGTCTCGAAGCTGCAGATTTTCTGCAGCGAGGACTTGGGCGCTTTCTACCTGGACGTGCTCAAAGACCGGCTCTACACCACCGCGCCAGGTTCGCTGGCCCGCCGCTCGGCGCAGACTGCGCTGTGGACCATTACCCAGGCGATGCTGCGTTGGATGGCTCCGTTCCTGAGCTTCACCGCCGAAGAGGCTTGGGCGGTGCTGGCTGCAGAAGGCAAAACGCCGACTGCCACCGCCGACTCGATTTTCATGGAAACCTACACCACCTTGGCGGCACCTGACGCTGCCTTGCTCGCCAAATGGAGCCGCATCCGCGAGATCCGAGAAGCAGTGAACAAGGACATCGAAACCTTGCGCGCTGCCGGCAACGTGGGATCAAGCCTGCAAACCAATGTGGAGCTGACGGTTAACGCGGACGACCACGCATTGCTGCAAAGCCTGGGCGATGATTTGAAGTTCGTGTTCATCACATCCGCTATTACTTTAATAGCTGGTCACGCACTGTCTTCGAGGGCTACAGCCTCAAATGACACGAAATGTGAGCGCTGCTGGCACTACTGCGCGGATGTGGGCTCTGACACGGCCCACCCCACGCTGTGTGGTCGCTGCACCAGCAATCTGTATGGCGCTGGCGAAACTAGGCAGGTGGCGTAATGGCAAAGGGCGGCAAAGGCAGCAGCGGCATGCTGCAATGGTTGGGTCTGGCCTTCATCATCGTACTGGTGGACCAGTTCACCAAAGTGTTGATTTTGGGCTACTACCACTTGGGGGACAGCACCTATGTCAGCAGCTTTTTCAACGTGGTGCGGGTGCACAACGCGGGGGCTGCGTTTTCGTTCCTGGCGGGTGCGTCGGGCTGGCAACGCTGGTTCTTCACGGTGCTGGGTGTAGTGGCCGCGGGCGTTATCCTGTGGATGCTCAAATCGCACCCCGGTCAAAAGTTGTTCTGTTTTGCCATGGCCTGCATTTTGGGTGGGGCGGTAGGCAACGTCATTGACCGCATCGCGCACGGCTATGTGATCGACTTTCTGGATTTCCATTGGCGGGGGATGCACTTTCCGGCATTTAATGTGGCGGACAGCGCCATCACAATCGGGGCCATTTGCCTGATACTGGACGAATTGCTGCGCGTGCGTCGGGCTGGGTGATGCATGACCTGCAATGAATGACCAAAAACAATAAGGCACCGTGACCCACCTGCTCAACCTGCTGGCCGCTATCGCCCTCCTTGTGTGGGGGACGCAACTGGTGCGCACCGGCATATTGCGGGTGTTTGGCGCCAATCTGCGCAGCATTCTGGCCAAGAGTGTCAGCAACCGATTCAAAGCGGCCGCCTCGGGTCTGGGTGTCACGGCCTTGGTGCAGTCCAGCACCGCTACCGCCTTGATCGTGTCCGCCTTTGTCGGCCAGGGTTTGATGACACTGCCCTCGGCCTTGGCGGTCATGTTGGGTGCCGATGTGGGCACCAGCCTGATGGCGGTGTTGTTCTCACGTGACCTGTCCTGGCTATCGCCTCTGTTCATTTTTGTGGGCGTGGTGCTGTACATCGCCCGCCAGGCCAGCACCGCTGGGCGCGTGGGGCGGGTGCTGATTGGCCTAGGCCTGATGCTGCTGGCGCTGCGTTTGGTAACCCAATCTGCCACTATTCTGACCCAGTCCGTCGCCATCAAAGCCTTGCTCGCATCTTTAACCAGCGACCCGCTGTTGGAGATCACCATGGGTGCGACCCTGTCGGTCATGTCGTATTCCAGCCTGGCCATTGTGCTGCTAACTGCCACCCTGGCTTCCAGCGGTGTGGTGCCGATTGATGTCGCCTTGGGCCTGGTCCTGGGTGCCAACTTGGGCAGCGGCATTTTGGCCGTGCTCACCACCCTGGGCAACTCCGCACAAACGCGCCAAGTGCCCCTAGGCAATCTGGTATTCAAAATCCTGGGCGTCGCCTCAGCCACCCCGTGTGTGGGGCTGTGGTTGCACTACGCCAGCCCTTACTTGGGCGACCCCGCTACCAATGTAGTGATGTTCCACATGGCCTTCAACGTGGCGGTTGGCCTGGTGTTTATTGGCTTCACCCAGGTGGTCGCGCACTGGGCAGAACTGTGGCTGCCCAAGCCTGATTCACAAACCCTAGCGGGGCGCCAGCGCCATTTGGACCCCAGCGCGCTGGCCACACCATCACTCGCCCTGGCCTGCGCGGTGCGCGAGGCCATGCACCAAGCAGACTTGGTCGAGGCCATGCTGTTGGGCGTGATCACCGTCATCCGCAAAAGCGATGAAAACCTGGCGCAAGAGCTGCGCAAAATGGACGACGCGGTGGACGAGCTTTACAGCGACATCAAGTACTACCTGACCAAGGTTTCGCGTGAGGCTCTGGGCGAAAACGAAGCCCGGCGCTGGACCGATATCATCAGTTTCACGATCAACATGGAGCAAGTGGGCGACATCATTGAACGCGTCATTCAGGACATTGAAGACCGAAAAATTTTGCCTGCACGTGAGTTTTCTGACGCGGGCATGGAAGAAATTTGCGAGTTACACGCCCGCTTGGTGGCTAATTTGCGCCTAGGGATGAGCGTGTTTTTAAATGGCAATGTCCGCGACGCCCAAAAGCTGGTTGAAGAAAAATCCCGCTTTCGCGACCTGGAGCGCCAGTACGCCGCCGCCCATATCGCGCGCCTGTCGGACAAAATGCCCGAAAGCATCGAAACCAGTTCGCTGCACCTGGATTTGCTGAGCGACTTGAAGCGTATCAACTCGCACATCTGCTCCATCGCCTACCCGATTCTGGACAGCGCGGGCGCCTTGGCCCCTAGCCGGGTGCGCAATTCGGTGCTGGGCGCGCTGGAGTAAGCACGCAAGCCGGGGCTAGGCTTTAAAACCGAAACCCGGTAGAGAACACCTGCTCAGACATCCACAACTTGTGGTCCGCCGTACCTTGGTAGACCGGCACATTGCGCAAGACACCATAGGCCACTTTTTGCGTGAGCTCTAGATAAATCGACTTGTAGATGGTGTAACGCACGCCTACCTCGACGCCGGCGGTCCATCCATTGACTTGCCACCAGTCGCCGCTGGAACAGCAAACTTTATCGTTCTTGGGGCCCACCTGGACTTGGTTGCCAAAAATCGTATTTTCTGCGTGCGGCAACAAAATACCAGCGCCAACCCGGCTTATCAGCTCGAGGTCTCCCGGTTTTTTAACTGGCCCCGCCAAGTGGTGTAGCCAAACGGCATTGACCATGACGTGGTTCAGACCGTTGTGCAGGGCGTAATTGAAATATTGGTCGTCAAGCACCTGGTTGCTGTTCACCGGCGCATTGTTGATGGTGCCTGTCACCAAGGCGCTTTGGTTCACGTCGGTGTTGTATTTGCTGTGGTCAATCGACAGCTCGATCGCAAAGGTTTGCTCTGGGTTCATGAACCGGCCCAAACGCAAATTTTCTTGCGGGGAGGTCAAATTCAAACTGATCAAATCACGCACCGTGTCTTTAAATCCAGTGGGGAAATCGGTGGCGGCCACTTGGTGCACGGTGAAGTCATTGCCCAAGTTGGGCTGGCTCACATGGATGTCCGTCGGGGCGTATTGCTGGCGGCTGTAGCCCCATGACAAATACCAGTTGTTGTGGGAGCCCAGCGCACTGTCAAAGTTGACCGGGGCATCCTTGTCGGGCGCCGCCGCGTTCGTTTGGGCAAATGCCGCTGAACACAGCATGACTAGCGTGGCTAAAGCGAGCGCGTGCTTTTTGAATTGTCTAAACATGGGGCAATCTCAGGGATAAAGCGGATGGTCCCAAAACCTTGAAATGGCCTTTCAGCGCGGAACGGCGTTGAAAAGTCGGCGCACTGCGCAGGCATGCAAAAAAGGCGGACCGGCTGGGGCAAACCCTTATTTTACAAGCTAGCGCTACAACGTGGGTAGGAAGTAAGCGATCGTTTGATGTGCCTCATTCGCCTTTTAGACTTGTTGTCCGACTGACCATGGTGCCATGAAATAGGCCTGCGTATGTGCGGCACACGGGCGGCCTGTACAGTGCACCCCCATGACACCACGCCTTACCCCCGCTGCCGTCCTGCTGCTGGTAATCCCACCTTTGATGTGGGCGGGCAATGCGGTGGTAGGGCGCATGGTGAGCCCACTGGTCTCGCCCATGACGCTGAACCTGCTGCGCTGGGCCATTGCTTTTGTACTGCTGCTTCCTCTGGCTGCGCAGGTGCTGCGAGCAGACAGCCCACTGTGGGGCCAGTGGCGCCGATTTACCCTGCTGAGCCTCTTTAGTATTGGCGGCTACAACGCCCTGCTCTACTTGGCGCTCAATACCTCTACCGCAATCAACGTGACGCTGGTGGGCGCCAGCATGCCAGTGTGGATGCTGCTCATTGGGCGGCTGCGCTATGGCGTACCCATTGGGCGGCGCCAGATGCTGGGCGCCCTGCTCTCCATTGGCGGCGTGGTACTGGTGCTGTGCCGCGGGCAGTGGGAGCTGCTACTAGGTCTGCGGCTGGTGGCGGGTGATGTCTACATCCTGATCGCGTCCATGGGTTGGGCTTACTACAGTTGGCTGCTGGCACACCCCACGCCCGAGTCGGCAGTCATACGCACCCACTGGCCGCAGTTTTTGCTCGGCCAGATTGTGTTTGGCCTTGGCTGGTCGGCCCTATTCAGCGGCGCGGAGTGGGCACTGACGCCCGCCCACATTGACTGGGGCTGGCCACTGGCTGGCGCACTGTTGTTCATCGCCATAGGCCCCGCCGTGATTGCCTATGGTGCCTGGGGCGCCGGTGTAGCGCGGACTGGCCCGGCCATGGCGGGCTTTTTTATTAACCTGACGCCGCTGTTCACCGCGCTGCTGTCTACCCTCGTTTTGGGTGAGCAGCCGCAGTTGTTCCACGCTCTGGCCTTTGTGTTGATTGTGTCGGGCATTGTGTTGTCGTCACGCCATCCCCGCGGGCTCCCGTAAGCTGCGCCGAGCTCCATCTCCACGATCCTGTTGCCAAACCCCTGCCTGTTCGCGGATGATTCACCACCATGGCAAGCAAAACCCCTCTTCGAATTCCGGCCCTGAAACCCTATGCGGACAAAGTCACCACCGCTGAGCTGGCCGTGGCGCTGATTCGCAACGGTGACCACGTCTTTGTGGGCTCAGGCTGCGCGGCGCCGCGCAGCCTGCTCAACGCCTTGGAAGCCTTGCCGATACCGCCGGCGGATGTAGAGCTGTTGCATTTTTTCACCGTCAAAGCCTTTGGGCATGATGCAGCGGGCAACAGCACCACCCGTTTTCGCCACCGGGTGTTTTTTGTGGGCTCCGACATGCGCGCGGCCCTCAAGCAAGGATTGGTGGACTATGTCCCCATGTCGGTGGCGCGGGTACCAGAGATGATTGCGCTGGGGCGTATACCGGTGAGCGTGGCGCTGATCCAGGTGTCTTTGCCCGACGCCTTCGGTTACGTCAGTCTGGGCGTGTCCGTGGATATCATCCAATCTGCCGTGGCGCGGGCCAAGGTGGTGATTGCCGAAGTCAACCCCAACATGCCGCGCACGATGGGTGGCTCGATGCTGCACATCAGCCGCATCCACCACTTGGTAGCCGTCAACGACCCAATTGCCGAGGTGGCGCGCTCGCCCGTGCAAGAGGGTGATATCCAGCGTATTGCCCGCTACATAGCCGGCATCATTGACGACGGCTCCACCTTGCAAATTGGGCTGGGTCAGGTGGCCCACCAAGCGCTGCAGTACCTGACCGATCGCAAAGACCTGGCCATCCACTCCGACCTGATTACCGACGCCATCATCCCCTTGCTCGAAAATGGCTGCCTGACCGGTGCGCGCAAGACCAGCCAGCCCTTCAAAATTGTGGCCAGCATGGCAATGGGCACGAAGCCACTGTATGACCTGATCGACGGCAATCCGCTGTTTTCGTTTGAGGCGATTGATGTGGTGTGCAACCCGCTCACCATTGCCGCGCAGCACAAGATGGTGGCCATTGCCCAAGGCTATGCGATAGACCTGACCGGCCAGGTCTGCATCGACCAATTTGGTGGTGAGTTTTACGGCGGCGTGGGCAGCCAGGGCGAGTTTTTACGGGGCGCATCGCGCTCACCAGGGGGCAAGCCCATCATCTGCATGACATCCACCTACAACGAGGGCACAGAATCGCGCATTCGCCCTGCCTTGTTGGCCGGTGAGGCGGCCACCATTGCCCGGTCCGAGGTGCACTATGTGGTCACCGAATACGGCATTGCCTACCTGTTTGGCAAATCCATCCGCCAGCGCGCTACCGCACTGATCGAGTTGGCACACCCCAAGTTTCGCCCGGAGCTGTTTGCACAGGCCCAGGCACTGGGTTACCTGAGCGCGGACCAAACCCTGCAAAACCTGCAGGCCTACCCGGTGGAAGAAGAGTTGACCATCACGCTCAAAGACAAGCGGGTGGTGATGCTGCGCCCGGCGCAATCGAGCGACGCGCAGGGCATACGCGACCTGTTCCACCACCTCAGCGAAGCCGATATTTACACCCGCTTCTTTCGCCATGTGCGGGGCTTGTCCAATGCCGAGGTGCAGCGCCTGTGTAATGTGAATTACGAAAACGAGGTGGCTTTTGTGGCCACGTTTGGCCCGCGTGAAGAGGCGCTGATCGTGGGGCAGTCGTGCTACTTCATCAACCCCACCACCAACTTGGCCGACACCGCCTACATGGTGCACCCAGACTGGCAGGGCTGCGGCCTAGGAGGCGCCCTGCAAAACTGCATGGCGGCGCACGCCAAAAAACGGGGTTTGCGGGGGTTTGTGGCGGACGTGTTACCGGACAACATCCGCATGCTGAGCCTGGCGCGCAACGGGCCGTCCAACGTCTTGGTGGAGCGCGACAGCGACTCGGTGCACCTGACGCAGCTTTTTTGACCGATTGATATCCATCGATTGCCCCAGCGGCGACTCAGGCTTCGGTCAAGCCCATGGATTTTTTGCTCGGTAACTGCGCCTCCAGCGTGCGCGGATCCAAGGCCAGCGCTACTACCACTTCTATGGGCAAAGCCTGAACGGCCTGGGGGCCAGCCAGCGGACTGTCCGCCAGCAAGGCAGCCAAATGCAAAACACCACCCAAGGCGCAAAACGGGGACTCGTCCATGGGCTTGCTGGCACTTTGCAAGCCATCGATCATGGCCTGCGGGAAGTTCCAGTACTTGGCCATCACGGCCGTCACTTGGGTTTCGTCAAAGCCCAGCAAATTGTGGGCTCGCTCCCAGCGCATTTTGGCGTGGTTGGGATAGTCCTCAATTTGGGCCAGCGCCTCTGGCGAACGCTGGGCGATGATCAATTCCCCCAGCCGCAGCATCATGCCGCCCAACCAAGCTTGCTGTGTGTCTTCGTCGGCCAAGGCCGCCAACCAATGGGCATAGGCCGCGCAGGCCATGCTGGCATTCCAAAACTCCATGCGGTCAAACCCTGGAATATGCGGGAACGCAGCACCCATGCTGTCGGACAAGGCCAACGAACGCACCCGCGCCATGCCCAACAACTGAATCGCGTGGTCCAGAGACTGCACCTGGCGGCTTAATCCAAAGTGGGCGCTATTGGCCAAGCGCAATACATTTGCCGTCAGTGCGGGGTCTTTGGACAGGATTTTCTCGACCTGCCCGGCCGAGGCATCGTCGTCATTGAGGGTGCTAATCAGCTCTTGGGCTACTTCGGACATCACCGGTAGCTTGGCCGACTCAAAAAATCGTGACAGGGTTGACATAGAAGCTCCAAATTTGGGAAGGACGTCTTGCCGTCCTGAGCGCGGAGGTAGAAACTACCACAGACTGGGCCAGGCGTTACTGATTCTGGGCCCGGCTGCACACAAAAACGCCAACAAGCACCAAGACCGTCCCAAGCACCAGCCAGCCCGTAAACGGCTCGCCCAGAATAACAACACCCATAATCAGCGTCGACATAGGCCCCATCATGCCCGCTTGGGCCGCCAAACCGGAACCGATGCGCTCAATGGCCATCATGACCATCAACACCGGCACCACGGTGCACAACGTGGCATTGAGCAAGGACAACCAGATGACCTGCGGGGCAACGGCCCAGGCCGTCGCCATGGGCCGCAGGACGGCAAACTGCCCAATACAAAGTACACATGCCACCGAAGTGGCCAAACCGACCAAGCGCAAAGAACCCAGACGCTGAACAAACTCGCCGCTATAAAACAGATACAGCGCATAACTCACCGCACTCAAGAATATGAGCGCAGCGCCCAAAGCCGCATCCACGCCCTGCAAGTGCAGCTCGTGCCCAAACACCAACAACACCCCGCCATAGCTAATCGCCATGCCCAATGCTTGGTGCCGCCCAATACGCCGCCCTACCAGCGCCCACCCCAGCAACAGCACCAGCGTGGGGTTAACGTACAAAATCAGCCGCTCCAGCGACGCGGTGACGTATTGCAGACCGGCAAAATCCAAAAAGCTGGCCAGGTAATAGCCCGTGGTGCCAAGCCCGACCACACCCGACCAGTCCCGCGCGGTGAGCGCGGCGGGCGCAATACCATCCGCTTTGCGGCGGCCACCCCACCACGCCAGTGCCAGAAAAAAAGGCAGTGCAAACACCATGCGCAGCATGATGAGGGTCACCGCGTCCACCCCTTAGCGGTAGGCTAGCTTGACGATGATGGCTTTGCCGCTGAACGCAACCGCGCCAAGCATCGCCAGCAGCAAACCATTTGCTACATTTTTAGGAGCTGCTTGCGCAGAAGATTCGTGGGCTAGCGCCACTATTTTCTAAAAAAACTCCGTGCACGCTGCAACCCAGTTAGGCCCAGCAACACCAGTGCCCCCGCTACGACACCCGTCGTGGCGTCGACCAGCAAGGGGACCACCGCGCTGATCCAGCCCGCGCCATCCCACTGTGCTACCCATGCTTCGACCGCGTGGTGCAAAGGTCCCAGGCCGTGCACCAATATGCCGCCACCCACCAAAAACATGGCTGCCGTGCCAACCACAGCCAATGTTTTCATCAACCACGGCGCCAATGCCACCAGACCCAACCCTATTGCATGCCGTGCATGCCCAAACGGGCCCATGCCAGGCCGGCGACTGAGGTACAGACCCGCGTCGTCCAGCTTGACGATGCCGCCGACCAAGCCGTAGACACCAAAGGTCATAACCACGGCAATGCCGCTGAGAACGGTCAGCTGCGTCATCCAGGACTGGTTTTGCACCGTGCCCAAGGTGATGGCAATGATTTCTGCCGACAAGACAAAGTCGGTGCGAATGGCGCCCTTGACCTTCTCGCGCTCCAGCGTCAGCAGGTCAATATCCGGGTTGGCAATGGCTTGCAGCAGTGCCTCTGTGTGGACTTGGTCATGTGCACCGCTGTGCAGAAACTTGTGCGCCACCTTTTCAAACCCTTCGAGGCACAGGTAGGCGCCCCCCACCATCAGCAATGGCGTGACCGCCCACGGTATAAAAAGACTGATCAGCAGCGCGGTAGGCACCAAAATCAGCTTGTTGACCAATGAACCCTTGCACACAGCCCAGACCACGGGCAGTTCGCGGTCGGCGGTGACGCCGCTCACCTGCTGGGCGTTCAATGCCAAATCGTCCCCCAAGACGCCGGCCGTCTTTTGTGCGGCGACTTTGGAGAGAACGGCGACATCGTCCAAAATGGTGGCGATATCGTCAATGAGTGCGAGTAAGCTGGTGGCCATAACCCCTAATTTAACAGCCATGCGCCTCCACCCAGCGGAAACGCCACTCGCCCCAGCGGTTCTGGACATTGAGGCGTCGGGCTTTGGACGCAGCAGCTACCCCATCGAAATCGGTTTTGTGTTGCCCGACGGCCACACCTACTGCACGCTGATACGGCCAGAGGCGCACTGGACCCACTGGGACCCGAAGGCTGAATTGGTGCACCACATTGCCCGCCCACTCATCCTCGCACGCGGGCTACCGGCGCACGAAGTGGCCCAGGCAGTCAACGCCCAGCTGGCGGGTCAGACGGTCTACTCCGATGGCTGGGCCCATGACTACAGCTGGCTCGGCGCCCTGTTTGATGCGGCCGATCTGTACCCTTCCTTCAAACTAGACAACCTGCGTACATTGCTGAGTGACGCCCAGGCCGACCAATGGCACCAGGTCAAGGCCGAAATCAGCGCAGAACGCGGCCCCCAGCGCCACCGCGCCAGCGCCGACGCGCGTCTGCTACAACTCACCCTGATGCGCCTGCGCAATGGGCATTAGGAATTAGGAATTAACAAGGAGAAACTATGCACACTACGGTCAATCTCGAACTGTCTTACGAATTCGAAGTCAAAGCCTCGGCCAAAGACGTTTTCAACGTATTGGCCGACGTGCCGACATCGGCAGGTTTTTATCCCGGCGTGGAGCAACTGGTAGACGAAGGCGGCGGCGTGTACCGTTGGGAGATGGAAAAACTTGGCATTAGCCACATCCAGCTGCAGACCATTTACGCGTCCAAATACGTATCCAACAAAGCCAAGGGAAGTGTCGTGTGGACCCCGATCGCCGACGAAGGCAACGCCCGTGTGTCTGGCAGCTGGAAGATTACTAACAACAAGAAGTCCACCCACATCGTGCTCACCGTGGCCTGCGAAGTGGACTTACCAGCCCCATCCCTGATGAAACCGATTTTGCAGCCCTTGGTCGAGTTTGAGTTTGAACACCTCACCGAAAAGTACATCGACAACCTGATCGTCCACTTTGGCGGCGAGGTGTAGTCACCGAGTGTTTACTACAAAATTGATAGCTGCCCACGCATATTCTGCGTGGGCTAGAAGCCAATTTTTTAGCTTATTTAGTTGAAGTCAGCGTCCAGCACCACCCGGTAACGGGCCTTACCCGAGCGCAAGTGGTCCAGCGCGTCGTTCATGCGGCTCATGGGGAAGTGCTCTACCTGTGGCGCAATGCCGTGGCGGGCACAGAACTCCATCATCTTGGTCAGCACCGTGGGCGACGGCGTGGGCGACGCCGAAATGCTGCGCTGCCAAGACAGCAGGCCACCGGTTTTAATCTTCATCGCCTCGGTCACCACGCCCACCATGTGCAAGCGGCCTTTGGGCGCCAGGGTGTTGAGCAGTGCATCCCACTCCAAGCTAGCACCCACAGTCACCAACAAAAAGTCCAAAGAGCCGGCAATGGCTTTGAGCTCTTTCACGTCCACGCTGCTCACCGTGTGGTGTGCGCCCAGCAGCAAGGCCTCTTCACGTTTTGAGGGTGTGGAGGTAAACGCCGTTACCTCACAGCCCCAGGCGCGTGCGAACTTGACCGCCAAGTGCCCAAGGCCACCAATGCCCACCACACCCACCTTGTCGGTCGGCTTGATGCCGTGGATGACGAAGGGTAAGAACGCAGTCCCACCGCCGCACATCAGCGGTCCGGCACTGCTGGGGTCCAGCCCGGCTGGCACGGGCAATGCCCAGCTCCAGTGGGCACGCACCCGGTCGGCAAAACCGCCGTGGCGGCCAATGATGGTAGGTTGGCGCTTGGCACACAGGTTTTGCTCACCGCCCAAACAAAAATTGCAGTGGCAGCAGCTGCCACTGTGCCAACCCAGGCCCACGCGCTGGCCCACTGTGCGGCCCTTGGCCTGTGGCCCCACCGCTACCACGGTGCCGATGACCTCGTGCCCCGGAACCAGTGGGTAGGTGGCAGGAAACCACTCACTGTCGACCATGGCCAAATCAGAGTGGCACACGCCGCAGTACTCCACGGCAATTTCCACGTCCTCTGGGTGCATGGCACCGGGGTCAAAGTCCAAACGCTCCAAAGCGCCACCGGCCTTGGTGGCCGCCCATCCGCGAAAAAGTGTCATGCCGTGTCTCCTATTGTTTTTTGCAGCGTAACCGCTTTTATAACCCCACGCTGCCACTGCAGTCAAAGCCGAGACACCGCATGGCATTCAACGCTGGCCCTTAACGCGCCGCGATGGTCGCGGGCCTTTCAAGCCCTTGTACCCGACCCCATGCAACTGCGCAGAAGCCCCACACCGTAAAATCGCGGGCTACCCCGAACACACCCGCACCGCACCATGACCGATACCGTATCCACCCCACCCGCTCAACCCGCTCAACCCGACCAGCCCGGCTTGCAATCGCTCTCCAAATCGTTCGAGCCGGTTGCGCTGGAAGCCCACTGGGGGACGGAGTGGGAAAAGCGCGGTTACGGCGTGGCCGGCTACCGGGGTACGCAGGCCCCCAAGGCCGGTGAAGCATCCTTTGCCATTCAGCTGCCGCCCCCCAATGTGACGGGTACGCTGCACATGGGCCATGCGTTTAACCAAACCATCATGGACAGCCTGACGCGCTACCACCGCATGCTGGGCCACAACACAGCGTGGATTCCCGGCACCGACCACGCCGGCATTGCCACGCAAATCGTGGTGGAGCGCCAGCTGCAAGAGCAAAAAGTCAGCCGCCACGACCTGGGCCGCGAAGCCTTCACCAAGAAAGTGTGGGAGTGGAAAGAGAAGTCCGGCAACATCATCACCAACCAAATGCGCCGCATGGGCGACACGGTGGATTGGAGCCGCGAATACTTCACCATGGACGACAAGCTGTCCAAAACGGTGACCGAAACCTTTGTACAACTCTACGAACAAGGCCTGATCTACCGTGGCAAGCGCCTGGTGAACTGGGACCCGATTTTGCAAAGCGCGGTGAGTGATCTGGAAGTGGAGAGCGAGGAAGAAGACGGCAGCATGTGGCATATCCGCTACCCGCTGGCCGACGCAAATGGCCAAGCCATGGCCGATGGCAGCTCCATCACCGTAGCCACCACCCGCCCCGAGACCATGATGGGCGACGTGGCCGTGATGGTGCACCCTGAAGACGAACGTTATGTCCACCTGATTGGCAAGCAAGTGGTGCTGCCTCTGTGCGGCCGCACCATCCCCGTGATTGCCGACGACTACGTCGACAAAGCCTTCGGCACCGGCGTGGTCAAGGTCACCCCCGCACACGACCAGAACGACTACCAAGTCGGCCAGCGCCACAAGCTGCCCATGATTTGCGTGCTGACGCTAGACGCCAAAATCAACGAAAACGCGCCTGCCGCCTACCAAGGCCTGGACCGTTTCGTGGCCCGCAAAAAAGTGGTGGCCGATTTGGAAGCCGGTGGTTTCTTGGTGGAAGTCAAAAAACACAAACTCATGGTGCCCCGCTGCGCCCGCACCGGCCAGGTCATCGAACCCATGCTGACCGACCAGTGGTTCGTCGCCATGAACAAGGCCCCCACGCTCGCCCCTGCGGGTGGTTCGCTGCCCCCCGGGGGCGTTATCGATCAACGCTCAATCGCGCAAAAAGCCATCGATGCCGTGCAGTCCGGCGAAGTCAAATTTGTGCCCGAAAACTGGGTCAACACCTACAACCAGTGGATGAACAACATC
>JBBRNS010000052.1:0-20201 GCA_038230175.1 Burkholderiales bacterium | reverse complement strand
AGGGCGATGGCACTGGCATCTTTGGCAAGTTGATTGCTGGCGCGCTAGTGTGCGCGGTGGTCTGGTTTGGTTACAGTGCCTACGCGAGCCGGCCGGCCAAGTTTGGCTCCAGCCTGCCAGCACCCTCGGCATTGCTTTCGCCAACACCAGCGCAAGCCCCACCGTTATCGACCCCGGTGCCTATCTTGTCAGGCAAGCTGCCGGTTCCCGCCGACTTCAAATGCGACGGACGCAGCCTGTGCAGTCAGATGACCTCATGCCGCGAAGCCACGCTGTTTTTGCAAAACTGCCCTGGAACACAAATGGACGGCAACGGTGACGGCGTGCCGTGTGAGCAGCAATGGTGCACGAAATAGGCCTCTAGCCCTCGCCGAATATGCGCAAGCAGCTATGAAAAGAGCAGCGATTTACCGCAAACTATCCCAGTAATACGATCTGCGCCTTGAGGGCTGGTAAATCGTTTTGGATGGTTTGCCAGACTATGCCCAAATCTACATTGAAATAGCCATGCGCCAAGGCGTTGCGCATTTCGTAGGCGAAACCCCATGGCACTGCGGCGTGTTGCGCGGCAAAGTCTGGGTGATTCTTGGCAACGTTGTTGCACGCCTCGCCAATTACTTCAAGGTTGCGAATCACGGCGTCTTGTGTTTTGCGGTCGGCCATGAACCCGGCGAGGTCAGTGCCTGCGGTATAGACCTGAATGTTGTCTATGGCTTCCAGAATGTGCCGCAAGTAGTCGGCAATACGCAGCGGGTCTGCTCGGCTCATAGGGCCACGGCCTCGCGCAGCACCTGCTCGCGAAAACGGGCGGGCAAGCCGTTGGGGGTGAGCACATCCACATCCATACCCAGCAGCTGCTTCAACTCAAACCGGATGGCGCCAATGTCCATCAGCGTGGTTTGCGCTGTGGGCTCTACCAACAAGTCCAAGTCGCTGCCTGCGGTGTCGTCGCCGCGCAGCGCAGAGCCAAACACCCGCACACCGGTGACGCGGTGGCGCAACGCGATCTCGCGGATTTGCGTGCGGTGCAGGGATAGGGCTTCTGAGGGGCGCATAGGGGCGAGTTTACCGCTGGCTACGGTTTATGTGTCAAATCGGCCTCTAGCCCTCGCCGAATGTGCGCAAGCAGCTATGAAAAGCGTAGCAAATTGTCAGCCAACCGCTGCCACGGTTTGCCGCTTCAACTCATCCAGCGTCTTGCCGTTGGCGGCCTTCCACTCTACCCAGCCGTTGGCCGAGCGGCCCATCAGCGCCATGGCGGCTTGGCTGGGGCTGGGGAAGAGGTGGCTGCGGGTGAAGACGTACAGGCCGTCTTGCGGGGCCATCACGCCATCCTTCACCAGCGCCTCGCGAATCTGCACGTTGGATGTGCCTTGAATGGAGGCTACGTTTTCAATGCGACCTTTGGAGTCTTTGAGCACCACAAACCCCTCGGTCGTGTATTCGCCCACGCCATTGGCACTAGAGCCTTTGCAAATAGACTCGCCGATCAAAAAGTACACGCCCACCTGCTGCGCCTCGGGCATCTTGAGGAAGTCTGCTAACTGGCTGCGCGGCACTTCGATCACACGAACAATGCGCGTCGTGATCTCCGCCACGCGCATGCCGCGTAGGTCACCGGGGGGGAGGAAAATTTGGATGGTTTGGGGACGCATGGTCAGTGGTCAGTTAGGACACGGTCGCGCCAGTAGACCGGTTTGCGGTGCTGGGGGGCACTTCTGCCCCCTAGTCCAGCACAACCTTTTCCTTTTTTGATTCAGGTTTAGGCTGCCCGTCTAAAACTAATCTCCAACTTGGAATGGCCGAAAATGCATCCGACTTTTGTACCAACGCAGGATCCATTTGCTTGGCGAATTGAAGTGCCCAAGCGCCCAGCGCATCAATAAACTGTTTTTTTGCCGGGTCATTGAACGACATGGTTTTATTCCACGGATTGCGGCCCCAACTTACCTCATTCTCCCGCGCAAACCCCATCACTTCCGGATTGATGTTTAACTGGATCCGATAGAAATTTCCACTCGTTCCGTTTCGCGTGAATTCGATTCGAATCACTGTTGGCGGTGGACTGATACCGTTTTCAACAAACAACGCATACAACTCAGCGTCTTTCCCGCCAGGGTTGTTCCCATAGGCCGCAAGGTGATTGATGGTTACACAATTGTCTTCCCAGATACTGCGACCAATATTCGCTCTATAGAGGTAGTCATCGCGTTTACAAGGTTCGCCTCCCCAGCGCAAACTTGCGTTTGAGAGCGTTGCGCTCACGTTCATGATTGCGACGAATTGCTTCCCCTCGGTTTGAAAGAGGCCGACCCCTCCAATGGGCACTGTTGTAGGACCCCCAGTGCTATCCCAACGGTCCATTTTGTAAATGCGCCACTTGCTCTCTCCTGCCCATATGGGATACCCGCCAATTGTTGCGTTGGACTCCAGTGGATCCGCCAATTTGTAGGGGCGTGGTTTGGCGTTGTCAAATAGATCGGCGGCCCCAACCAGCGTGGAGCATGCGAGTAACAGTGTCGTTAGTAATCGTTTCATAAATTTCCCCTGTGAATTGGTTTTTTTCAGCGGTGCAATCTTATGGCAAGTCGACAGGGCTTTTTTTCTTGGCATCTTGAGGAAGTCAGCCAACTGGCCGCGGCACTTCGATCACGCGAACAATGCGCGTCGTGATCTCAGCCACGCGCATGCCGCGTGGGTCACCGGGGGGGTCTTTGAATGGTTTGGGGACGCATGGCCAATGGTCGGGTAGGGCGCGGTCACGCCAGTAGCCGGGCTTGCGGTGTTGGTACGCCTCGGCCAGGACCAGTATGTCCGCAGCGTCAAGCGTGTAGACCACGCCGTACGGAAACCGCTTGAGGCGGCAGCGTCGAATTTCGGCCGTGAGTGGATGCCAAGCCTGCGGAAATTGCTCAATGAGCTTCAACACCTTGGGTGTTTCCAGCAGAAATGCGTCGCCCAAGCCCGGCACCTGCTCTGCTCTGCATACCAGCCGATGGCTTCGTCCAACTCAGCCTGGGCGGGCTCCAGCAGGCGAGTGCTCATTCGGGCTTCTTGGTGACTTGGTATTTGGCGACGACGTCCGACAGCGCTACCGCGCGTATTTCGCCACGTCGGTACGCAGCCAGGCGGTCATCGGCCTCTTTGGCCCACAGGGCATCCAAAGTTGGATCTGGTTCGTCCAAGCTGTCCAAAATACGCTCTACCAGCGCCATGCGTTCGTCGGGCGGCAACTGCACAGCGTGGGCGCCGAGGGTTTCTGCGGTTGGGTTCATGGTGAGCGCCAAAATGGGCCGTGGTGGTCTAAACACAACTATACCGTCCGCTGAACGGACTCTGGCCTTAATCAATCTCAGAAATCCACATGAAATAAGCCTCTAGCCCTCGCCGAATATGCGTAAGCAGCTACTAAAAATGTAGCGCCACTACAGCAAACTAGCGCGACTTTCTGAGAAACTGCACCTTATGGTGTTGTCATGGCAGCGAGCCGTGTTGGGCGAGACACGCATCTCAATGCCAGCGGGCTACGCAGCTGTGTGCGCAACAGAAAGCTCGTGCACCTTGGCAGGCGAAATCTCCAGCCCGTTGGGCCAGCACAGGGCACCTGCATCAATGAAATATCGGGCGAAATAGGCAGCGTCTCGAAGCTTGTCCAACAACGGACCAGCGCGCTGTCCAAGGTACGAACCGGCATCGAACACGCCTTGCGTGTGATCGCTGAAGTCAATTTCTAGTTTGAAGGCATCAACCTGGCGGGCATTGAGAACTTTAATCACGGTCTGCTCCTTGAATGCGGTCCAGCGGTTCGAAGCGCTGGGCACGTTGCCAATTGTCTTGCAGTTCGTTCTGGTGCACCAAGCACCACTCCTTGACGATGGCGGCCACCTTGCGGGGCAGGTCGCCATCGCGTATTTCACCGCTGGCGATTTCGACCAATGCCTCAAACCCCTGGTATTCCACATGAATGTGCGGTGGCGGATGATCGTCGTGCCACATGCGCACGACGATTCCGAAAAAAATGGCTAGGGTTGGCATGTATGCGAGTTTACCGGGACTCTGTGTTTATGTGCCAAATCGGCCTCTAGCCCTCACCGAATATGCGCAAGCAGCTACTAAAAACGTAGCAAATCGTCAGCCGACGGCTGCCACCGCCTGCCGCTTCAACTCATCCAGCGTCTTGCCGTTGGCGGCCTTCCACTCTACCCAGCCGTTGGCAGAGCGGCCCATCAGCGCCATGGCGGCTTGGCTGGGGCTGGGGAAGAGGTGGTTGCGGGTGAAGACATACAGGCCGTCTTGTGGGGCCATCACGCCATCCTTCACCAGCGACTCGCGAATCTGCACGTTGGATGTGCCTTGAATGGAGGCTACGTTTTCAATACGGCCTTTGGAGCCCTTGAGCACCACAAACCCCTCGGCCGTGTACTCGCCCACGCCATCGGCGCCAGAGCCTTTGCAATAGAACAGCTCTGCCTCGCCCTTGGCGGTGGGTGCGTTGGTCAGCGGCTCAAAGATGGGCTGGCCCAGGGTGGCCAGCAGGGTGGCGGCGGTCTCGTGAATCTCGTGGCAGTCGGCTTGCAGCGGCGCGGGGGTGTAGGGCTGCGAGCCGGTGTTGGCATTCTCCAGGCTGTAGCGCCCGGCCTTGGTGGCCATGCAAATAGCGAACCACTCCAGAAACAGCGCGTGCGTTTGCGTCATGCTGTTGGTGAGCGAGATGACCACCAGTGCGCGGTTCCAGAAATCTTTGTTCTGGTTGTGCTGCACCAGCCGGTTGCCCACGTTGCCAGACTGGCCGATGTAGGCGCGAGGCAGCCCGGCCTCGGACAACTCGCCCATCAAAAAGTACACGCCCACCTGCTGCGCCTCGGGCATCTTGAGGAAGTCTGCCAACTGGCTGCGCGGCACTTCGATCACGCGAACAATGCGCGTCGTGATCTCGGCCACGCGCATCCCGCGCGGGTCACCGGCGGGGAGGTAGATTTGGATGGTTTGGGGGCGCATCAATCAATTCGAACGTGTCCGGATTCTTTGAACTGTTCCTGCCGCGCGACGAAAGCAAGGGTGTATTTGAATTTGCTCAAACTTTGGTTGATGGTCTTCATCGGAATAAATTACCTTGCTGCCACCGTCACCACCAACAATGAAATAGGTTTTTTTCTTGCTGACTAATTAAATTTAGCCACTTACTTCCCCCACGAATCCTTCAACCCCACCGCCAGGTTAAACACCGGCTTGCTGCCTTGCACGTGATCCACCCGATCCGCCACAAAGTACCCATGCCGCTCAAACTGAAACTGCTGGCCCGGCAGCGCATTGGCCAATGACGGCTCCACAATCGCAGTCAACACCTTCAGGCTGTTCGGGTTCAAGCTCTCAATAAAATCTTTGCCACCCGCATCCGGCTGGGCGTCGCTAAACAGGCGGTCGTACATGCGCACTTCGGCGCTCACGCCGTCCGCCACGCCCACCCAGGTGATGGCGGCTTTTACCTTCACGGTCTCGCTGCCGGGGGTGCCGCTCTTAGTGTCGGGCACCACGGTGGCCAGCACTTCGGTGATGACGCCATTCGCGTCCTTGGTGCAGCCGGTGCACTCAATGACGTAGCCGCCCTTCAGGCGCACTTTGTTTCCTGGGACCGCATTGCCGCTGGCGTCAATGCTTGGGGGGAACAGACGCTTGTAGCCTTTGGGCGGCACTTCTTCAAAATCTTCGCGGTCAATCCACACTTCTTTTCCGATGTTGAAGTGGCGCGCGGGTGGTGGCTCGGTGCCTTCCGGTGGATGCGGTAACGCAGGCTGGGTGCAGGGCTCCAGGTGGCCAGCACCCATCACATCGTCCCAATTGGTCATGATCAGTTTGACCGGGTTCAGCACGGCCATGCCGCGGTGGGCTTTGGCCTCTAGGTCTTCGCGCAGGCAGCCTTCTAGGGTGCTGTAGTCGATCCAGCTGTCACTCTTGGTCACGCCAATGCGCTCGGCAAAATTTTGCAGGCTCTCAGGCGTGTAGCCCCGGCGGCGCAGGCCGACTATGGTGGGCATGCGGGGGTCGTCCCAGCCGTTCACCTTATGGTCGTACACCAGCTGCGCCAGTTTGCGTTTGCTGGTGATGACATAGGTCAGGTTTAGGCGGGCAAACTCGTATTGCTTGGGTGGGGGGCTGGCAAGCAGGCCGCCCTCGATCAAGCGTTCCAGCAGCCAGTCGTAAAACGGGCGCTGGTCTTCAAACTCTAGCGTGCACAGGCTGTGGGTGATTTGCTCTAGCGCGTCCTCAATGGGGTGCGCAAAGGTGTACATGGGGTAGATGCACCAGGCATCACCCGTGTTGTGGTGCGTGGCGCGGCGTATGCGGTAGATGGCCGGGTCGCGCATGTTGATGTTGGGGCTGTCCATGGCGATTTTGGCGCGCAGCACCATGCTGCCGTCTTCATGCGCGCCGTCACGCATTTCAACAAAGCGGGCCAGGTTCTCGGCCGGGGTGCGGGACCTGAAGGAGCTGTCGACGCCGGGCTTGCCAAAGTCGCCACGGTTCTGGCGCATTTGCTCGACGGTTTGCTCGTCGACATAGGCGTGGCCGGCTTCGATCAACGCTACCGCTGCGCGGTACATAAAGTCAAAGTAGCCGCTGGCCTGGTAGGGGGCGGCGCTGTAGTCACCCAGGCTGCCGTTCCAATCAAAGCCCAGCCACTTTACTGAATCGATGATGCTGTTCACATACTCGGTGTCTTCTTTTTCGGGGTTGGTGTCGTCAAAACGCAGGTGGCAGACGCCGCCGTAGTCGCGCGCCAAGCCAAAGTTGATGCAGATGCTTTTGGCGTGGCCCACATGCAGGTAGCCATTGGGCTCGGGCGGGAAGCGGGTGCGGATTTTGGCGGGGTCTGGCTGGCCTGCGGCGTGGTGCGCGGCGTCGCCGGGGGTGCCGGCCCAGCGGCGGGTGGCGTAGGTGCCTTCAGCCAGGTCTTTTTCGATGATCTGGCGCAGAAAGTTGCTGGGCTTGGTGGACTCGGGTGCGGCGTTGGGTTGCGCGACTGCAGGGGTGGTAGCGGGGGTGGGTGTGCTCATGCACGCGATTCTAGCCAGCGCGCCAGCGCTGCCACACCCAATTTGCGTTATGGCGCTTAACGAATATGCAGCTTAACTAATCAGCCCGGCCCAGATGGGATGCAGGCGCTGGGTATAGTGCGGTGGCAGGCGTTCGGCCAGTAGCATGCACTCGCGCTGCAGTTCGGCCAAGCGCAGGTGCAGCTCTTTGCCAGCCAGTGACATCTCAAAATGGTCGTTTTCGGTGAGTTCGTCTGGGCTCAGGCCCCAGATGCCCAATGAGTTCCACGACATGCGCAAGCGGCCAAGGCGCGCTAACGCCATGTAGATGATTTCGGTTTCTTGCGGGCTGCAGTCGGTTTCCTGCAGCGATTGGGCGCTAAATTCTGCCTGGCGCAGGGTGGTGTTGATCTGCTCCAGCACGGCCTGGGGCTGGGTGTTGATGGTGGGCACGGGCTCGGCGGCGTCGCGGGCCATGTTGAACACGGTGCTGCTGTAACGCTCAGGAAACTCGCCCGGCACCACCCGCAGCGCAAAGCTAGCGCGGGTGAGCGGTGCCACGGGGTTGCGTGCGATACCCAATGTGACCTCAACCGCTGCCAATATCAGCCCCAGGGGTGATATGGCGTCGCCCGACAGGCGCGCCGGGTAGCCTGCACCGTTGAGCCGTTCATGGTGTTCACCGACGGCGCGGCACAGGGTGGCGGGGTAATCGGTGGTGGCGCTGAGCAGCATTTGCGCCATGCGGGGGTGCACCATCATGTGCTTGTAGCCCAGCAGGTCTAGGGGTTTGCTGCGGTCTAGGTATTCCGGCTGAATATAGCCCTCGCCAATGTCGTGCAGCAGGCCGCCCAGCATGGCCAGGCGTACGTCCACAGGAGTGCTTTGCGCCTGCGCAATGGCGCCCGCCAAAGCCATGGCCTGCACGGCGTGGGGCAGTGTCTCAGGCCGGGTGGCCCAGGCGGTGGTTAGCAGCAGTTGCGCCACCGAGTGCAGGGGAATGTGCTTGAGTTGTTCTTCCAGCAGCGCGGCATGCGGCCGCAGCGCTTTGGCCAGAGAGCTGTCTTGGGCCAGTAGTTCGGTGAATTGCTCTAGCAGCGTAAACGGGGTGACGCCGTCTTCGGCCATCAGGCAGGATTCAAGGGGGTGGAGCAATTGGCGCTCTAACAGGCGTTGCTGTAGCTCGATAGACACCGGGCGGCCTTTGGCCCAGAGTTTGAGGCCGCGAATGTCCACAATGTCTTGTGATGCGACGATAGAGAACTGCTCACCCGCCTGAACGATGGCGTTCAGTAGGGCCGGGTTGGTCTGGGCCTCGCCCGGTTTAAAGCTGACAACTGCCATAGCGGTTTACTCCACGTTCAAACACTGCGTATTAAAGGTCAGCACAAATTCTCGCCAGTGCGAGCAACCTGCGCTATCCCCCAAGTATGGGGGGTGGGGCGCCCGGGCATGGGCCAATCGGACAGGCGGCAGACGCTGTCCGCCAGCCGGGCAAGCCGCACTGTTTACGCAAGCAGCGTGGCGGCAAAGGTGTTGATGGCGTCAAGGTCTTGCCCAAGGGCGGTGTAGCGCAGGTTTTCGCGGGCCAGGATGCCGCGCAGGCCGTGGTCGATGGCCTTGGCCTG
The DNA here is from genome assembly GCA_038230175.1 of Burkholderiales bacterium. Taxonomy (GTDB): domain Bacteria; phylum Pseudomonadota; class Gammaproteobacteria; order Burkholderiales; family Burkholderiaceae_C; genus Allorhodoferax. The sequence goes on along the minus strand of JBBRNS010000052.1, from coordinate 11,539 downwards.
TTCCTCGTCCTGAAACCGCCCGGTGTGAACGTATTTCTTGTCACCACGCTCCACAAACACGTTGATGTTGTCGTGCTGCTTGTACCACTCCAAAATCTGCTTTCGGGTTTTAGCAATGTCGCAGATGTTGTCGGCGTAGTTCTCGTTGTAGTACAGCACCTGGGGCAACGAGCATTCGGTGACCAAGAACTGAATCTGCCCGTCTAGCAGCTCTAGCATTTCAAACTGCCGCTGCGCGATGAAATACTGGTTTTTAAGCACCTCAAAATTGCGCTGCCAAACCAGTGATTTGGCGTAGTCGGGGATGACCTCTACCGTTTTTTGGCGCAGCTTGAGGTACAAGATGATGGCCGAGGTGACCAGCGATTTGTCGCACCCCGGGCCACCAATGACGTTGATCACCTTGGTGGGGTACAGCCGCATTTTGTTCTCAGGCAGGTGGTTGGCAACCGAGGTGTAGCTGATGGACATGCAGTGCGCCTTTGTGTATTGTTGTCGCGGGTAACTGGCAGCATCGTAGTGCGGCGCTGGTGCAAACGCAAGTATCAAAAGGGGGTAGGCAGAGGCGGTGCCAAAATGCGGACGCAAATGGCGCTTGCTGGGCAGCCGGTTGCATGGACTCTTTTACTTTTAAAACTTTAGGACGATCCCCATGATTAAAATTTTGACGCCTCTTTCGGTGGTGGTTTTGGTGTCCGCCTGCGCGGCCTACACGGCGGGCCCGACCGCCACGGTCCAGCTGCAACCGACCAAGGGCAATACCGTGGCGGGCCAGGTTACCTTCACCCAACAGGGCGACAAGGTGTTGGTGGCCGGCGAGGTCAGCGGCCTAGCGCCCAATAGCGATCACGGTTTCCACATTCATGAAAAGGGCGATTGCTCTAGCGGCGATGGCCTCAGCACCGGTGGGCATTTCAACCCGACTGGCAAGCCCCACGGCGCCCATGAGAGCGCAGAGCACCATGCGGGTGATCTGCAAAGCCTGAAAGCCGACGCCAATGGCGTGGCGCGGTTTAGCTACACCTCAACCGCGATCAGCGTGGGTGCCGGTGCGACCGATGTGATCGGCCGCGGACTGATCGTGCACCGCGACGCGGATGACTTCAAAACGCAGCCGACCGGCAACGCGGGCCCCCGTATGGCTTGCGGCGTGGTCGCCAAGGGGTACTGAGGGCCAGACGGGGTCACTTGACCCAGTTGGGGAAATACCCCAACGCGTCTTGCACCGCACCGTCGTGGGCGGGTACCACCGATACCTCGGGGTACTGCCGCATCACGGCGTGCACCTGGCGCAGACTGTCTAGCGTTTGCGCGGCGTCGTTGTCCACAATCAGGCTGGCCGCCCAAAACTTGGGTGCGTCGGCCTGCAAGGCCGCGAGACGCCACGCCACGTCGCCAATGAAGAAGTAACACTTGCCACTGCTTACCGTTACAAACACGCCCAGCGAACCCTGGGTGTGCCCCGGCATCGGGACCAGCACTACGCTGGCGTCACCGTACAGGTCTAAGCTGCTGCTGTAGCCTTTATAGGGCCCTGATGTGAAGGCGACGGGCGCCCAGTGGATGGAAGGGTTGCCCACCTGCGACACCCACGAACCGCCGCCGCCGCCCGCGTGCGCAATGGCCTGCATCTCATCGGCTGCGACCATGACCTGGGCTTGGGGAAAGTCTTGCACGCCACTGGCGTGGTCCCAATGGCTGTGGCTCAGAATGATTTTGCTGATGGGGGCGAAGCCAGCGGCATCAAGCTGTTGGCGGGCGCTGTGCACCGGTGTTTCGTATTTGAAGAACGGGCGCATCCAATAGGGCATGTCGCGCTGGTACTGCGCGTCGATCTGGTCACCCAAGCCCGTGTCCAATAATAAAAACTCGTCGTTGTGCTGCACCAGAAAGGCAGAGAAGTTGGTGCCCACCTTTTTGGTATAGCTGCCGTCCGGCACCAGCAAGCGCTCGACCACCGCCACTTGGCTGGTTTTGATGACCGAAAAACGCACGCTGGGGCGTTCAGTGGGTGGTGAAGAGGGCGCCACTTGGGCCAGTACAGGCGCCGCCAACAACGCGGCGGCGCAAAAAAGTAGACCGAGCGATAACGATGGTTTCATGGCTTTTTCCTTAGGGCGCGCGCGGCGCCTTGGTATAAAAATCAGTGATTAAACTGACAGAAGCCCTGATCATCAAGCCTGGAGTAAGCTCCAAGGTCAAGCGAAATAAAGCCGTCGTTCGCGGGGGTAAAAAATAGAGCCGGTTCTGCGGGATTTAAATGCGCCGCCGTCCAGACATCAAAACGCCCGCAGCGCCCGTTGTAACGCGCCGAGACGGCTCTGACCTGCGGCAAAAACCTTTGCGGGTCGGGCGAGAAACGGGCGTTGGGGTGTTGTACTGGCATGCGCAACGGGGATCGTTGCAAACGAGCTCCCGAAACGCGTGTGTGCAGCCATGATCTGCCACTGGGTGCACCAACGCGAGCCTGTGCGATGCGTCAAACGACAGCGTTTCAAAGTGGTTAGAAAACGGATAAATCGCCATGCTAGACATCGCTGCGAAGGCGCACCCCTGCGCAATTTTGCGTTTGATGGTTTAGGGGGCATCTATCGCGCAAGACCCTGCACCTGATCGTTGCAGCGTTATCGATAGAAAACCACGCTGAAACAGACGGTTGAATCCAAGGGAGCATGGTTTTCATTTTAAAAGGCGCTAAGGCAACTTTGACCTAGAACAATTCGACGCATGCACCTAATACGCAGCCGTTACCCGATTGGATTCAATTGGTGTGCGACCCATATTGGTGCCTAATCACGCATCCACCCTTTAAAGGAAGACCTTGCGCAGCTTTATTTTGGTGATTTGCCTTGCCCTTGGCTCTGCAAACGCATTGTCACAGCCGAGGACCCCGGGTCAGATGCTTAAGCGGCCGGAATTAGCAACGCCGCAAGCGGACCACAAGATTGCGTATGGCACGGCTGCCTCGCAGTTTGGGGAGTTGTGGTTGCCAGCTGCATCAACCAAGGGCGCGTTGCCGGTGGTGGTGCTGATTCATGGTGGATGCTGGCGGGCGAACTTGCCTGGCCCTGAATTGCTTGGGTTTCTCGCAGACGATTTGCGCAAACAGGGTGTTGCCGTGTGGAGCCTGACCTATAGGCGCTTGGGCGAGGTCGGCGGAGGCTACCCGGGAACTTTTCAAGATATTGCCACGGGTGTTGCGCATTTGAATGGGATGGCAAGGCAATACAACCTTGATCTGGCGCGTGTTGTTGTGAGCGGACATTCAGCTGGTGGTCACCTTGCTCTGTGGGTGGCCGCTCAAAATAAGGTTCCGGAAAATAGTGTGCTCAAGAATGCGCAATCCGTCCATTTCAAGGCAGTCATCGGCATTGCGGCTATCCCTGATTTGGCGTACTACGCCCTCGCCGGAGCACATGCTTGTGGCGTCAACACCGTGGATCAACTGGTCGATTCCGCCACGCGCACGCCCGCGGGTGACCCGTTTCGCGATACCTCGCCATCTAGCATGTTGCCGCTCGGCGTAAAGCAGGTGTTGGTACACGGTGCCAACGACGGCATCGTACCGCCCTCAATCGGTTGGCGCTATCAAGCGCAGGCTCAAGAGAAGGGTGAATACGTCAAGCTCCTAAACATCGACAACGCGGGGCACTTTGAGTTGATCGCGCCTTGGACGGAGCCGGGACAAGTGGTTGAGTCGGAAATTTTGGATGCGCTTAATGTCAAGTGACGCTTTTAGCGTGGTCCTGGTATTCAAGGCCAGAGTAAGCTCCAGTTTCGCGGTATTTATTGGTCCTGAGATGAGGTAACCGTACGATGAAAATCGGCGAATTGGCGCAGGTATCCGGTGTCACTGCAGACACTTTGCGGTTTTACGAAAAGCAGCGTTTGCTGGACCCGCCCACGCGGGCTGACAACGGTTATCGCAGCTACGGCCCACAACACTTGGATCGGGTCCGATTCATTCGCAGTGCAAGGGGCTTGGGGTTTTCTTTGGCGCAGATTGGCGAGATCTTGCCGCGCCTAGCGGCGGGGCAGTTTGGGCGGGCGGAGATAGAGCAAAAACTGCATGCCAAGTTGACAGAAATTGAAGCCCAAATAGCGACCTTGCAAGAGCTCAAGAATACTTTGATGGGCACGTTCGCATTGCTTCAGTGTGCGCCCGGCATCGCAGTGTCCGCCGCCAACGCCACCGTGGATAAACCGAGCAAACCGGTACGCATTAAGAAGCTGCACGCACAGTGACGGCGGCTACCTTGTAAGAATTTCGCCGTTGTGGCGACTACCAGTGGCAGTACTTTTACCAATCGCAGGAATTCACCATGAACCCTTTCAAATCCCTCGTTTCAGCCGCCATTCTTTTTGCCGCACCTTTTGCGTTTGCCCTGGACATTGCGCCCTACAGTGCGTCGGCCTTGGCGCAGTTGCAGAAGGCTAACCAAGCGGTGGCCGTGCATTTTCATGCGAGTTGGTGCCCAACCTGCCTCGCACAAGAAAAGGTGCTGCAGAAGTGGAAGGGTGATGCAAGCGTGCCCGGCACCGTGCTGGTCGCCGACTACGACACCGAAAAAGACCTGAAGAAGCAAATGGCTGTGCGCACCCAGTCGACACTGGTGGTGTTCAAGGGCAATGTGGAGAAAGCCCGCCTGGCTGGCAACACGGATGCCGCCACCTTGCGCGCGGCCCTGCAAGCGGCGCAGTAAGCCGCACAGTAAATCGTCCAGTAAGAGCCCGGCACATGCAAGATTCTTTGCCACTAGCCCAGCTGCTGCTCAGTCTGGCTGCCGGGAGCCTGACGACTTTGTCGCCCTGCGTGTTTCCCATCCTGCCCTTGGTGCTGGGTGGAGCGGTTCAGACTAACCGCTTGGCCCCTGTGGCGATGGGTGTTGGCATGGCCGGGTCGTTTGCGTTGATTGGTCTGTTTTTGGGCGCGTTGGGGCCCGCACTGAATATTGACCCCGACCATGTCCGGGTGTTTGGTGCGCTGCTGCTGGTCACCTTCGGCATCGTGATGCTCGTGCCGTGGCTCAGCGCCCGTTTTACCGAGTGGATGCTGCCAATTGCATCGTCTGCCAACAATGCGTCGGCGCAGCTGGATAGTGGGTCTCTGGGCGGTGCATTTTTGTTGGGTGGCGTGTTGGGCTTGGTGTGGAGCCCGTGTTCTGGCCCTTTGTTGGCCTCGGCGCTTACCTTGGTGGCCAGTGAAGGGGGTGCGTTGCGCGGGGCTTTGGTGTTGGGGGTGTTTGGAATCGGTGCGGCTGTGCCGCTGGTGGCGGTGGCCTATGCGTCGCGCACCGGGTTGGCGCGAAGCCGTGGCTGGGTGTTAGCACACGTCGATCGCATCAAAAAGGCATTTGGTGTGTTGATCTTTTTGGCCGGTTTGGGCATCTTGACCGGCGCGGACCGCTGGTTAGAAGCGCGCATCGTGATGCTGCTGCCCGATGCGTGGCTTGCGCTGACAACCGGCCTCTAAACGCGTTTTTCTCCAAAAAACTGGTGCCTTTACGCACGCGAAACATACTCGTCACAAAGACTTTTTAGAATCGGTCGTTTTCTTCGGCTACTATCCGGCGCGCCGGGCGTGCTGGTTGCTGCCCGTTCAGGAACTGCCTTATGAATAGCTGCTACAAATAAGCTAGCTATTAACAGAGACAATACGTTCGGTAACGGCCTGTTTGGCGATTAATTTCAATCTTGGGAGTGTGTTTTGGATATTGTCTTGTTGCTAAAAGCCATTGTCATGGGCGTGGTCGAGGGGCTGACCGAGTTTTTGCCTATTTCGTCCACTGGCCACCTGATTTTGGCGGGTGCTTTGTTGGGCTTTGATGATGACAAGGCGAAGGTGTTTGACATTGCCATCCAGACCGGCGCCATCTTTGCGGTGATTTTGGTGTATTGGAAAAAGATCCGCAGCACACTGGTGGACCTGCCCACAAAGCCCGCTGCGCAAAAATTTGCGCTGAATGTGTTGATTGGCTTTTTACCCGCTGTGGTGCTGGGCCTGCTGTTTGGCAAGTTCATCAAAGCACATTTGTTCACCCCACAGGTAGTGGCCACCACGTTTATCTTGGGCGGCTTTGTGATTTTGTGGGCCGAGAAGCGCCAAGCGGCGGGTGGCAATGCGGTGCGGGTTACCGATGCCGACAACATGACCTGGCAAGACGCCCTCAAGGTAGGGCTGGTGCAGTGCTTGGCCATGATTCCGGGCACCAGCCGCAGCGGCGCCACCATCATTGGCGGCATGCTCTTGGGCTTGTCACGCAAGGCGGCAACCGACTATTCGTTCTACCTAGCCATCCCCACGCTGATCGGTGCGGGTGTTTACAGCCTGTACAAAGAGCGCGCCTTGCTCAGCATGGCCGTCATTCCCGTGTTTGGTGTCGGCTTGGTGGTGTCGTTCTTGGCGGCTTGGGTGTGTGTCCGCTGGCTGCTGCGCTTTATTGCGACCCACAGTTTTGTGGGTTTTGCCTACTACCGCATCGTTTTTGGCTTGGTGGTGTTGGCCACCTGGTGGACCGGCACCGTCACCTGGGCGGCTTAACCAGCCATGTTGAGTAGGGCGGCCTCAATGGCGGCGGCGGTCGCCAGCGGTTTCTCCATAGGGAACAGGTGGCTGCCATCGAGCATCAAAATGCGGCCCTTGGTGAGCTTGCGGGTGGCGTCCATGCCCACCTGGCCCATCTCGTGTGAGGCCAAGCCGCCAATGTAGGCCACAGGGCAGGTTAGCGGGTTGCGCGCCAGCAGGCGCTCTAAGTTGTTTGGCACGGTGTTGTAAAACTGGGTTTCCACATCGCGGTCAAAGGCCAGCATGCGCCCGCCTGCCACCCCAGCGCCATCGGCTGTGGTGCCATGGGTGACATAGTCCAACAGCACCACATCGTCCCACTGCGCAAACGCCTTTTTGCTGCGAAAGTGCGTATACGCCGCCTCAATGCTGGGCCAGTGGTTGCGCCGCTTGCTGCTTAGCGCGCCAGGTGAGAACGAGCCAAACATCTGGGTGCTTTTCATGGCGCCCAGCGCCGTGGAGCGCCAACCGGCCACGATGGGCGAGTCAATCAGCACCACGCCGCGCACCAATTCGGGCTTGCGCATGGCCGACAGCAGGCTCAGGTAACCGCCCAGCGAGTGGCCTACCAGCCAGACGGGTTCGCCCGCTTTGTCCACCACGCCTTGGGCAAATTCACTTAGCTGGGGCTCCACCTTGGGCCAGTTGTTGGTGATGGGGTAACGCGGGTCGTGGCCATATTTCTCCACCGCCTTGACCTTGTAGCCGCGCGCGCGTAGCCGTTTGAACAGCACCCGGTAGGTGCTGGCCGCAAAGCTGTTGGCGTGGGAGAAGACGATGGTGGACATGGGTATAGGGCTAAATCAGCTTTTCTTCGGGCGTGGTGATTTTTCGGAGCGGCAGGCTGCGCAGGGTAGGTTGCAGCAGGGGCACCGGGGTGTAGGCACCGTCCCACATGGGGTCTTCAATGCTGTCAAAGACCTCGCGCAGTTTTTGGCCCCAGCTGTTGTGCAGCATTTGAAAGTAGGGGTTGTTCTCGTCAATACACACCACTTTGCTGGTCTGGAACTGGTTGGCTTCGTACACCACCATGTCCAGCGGCAAGCCCACCGACAGGTTGGATTTGAGGGTGGAGTCCATCGACACCAGCGCGCACTTTGCCGCTTCGTGAAGGGGTGTGGTGGGGGTGATTACGCGGTCTAGCACTGGCTTGCCGTATTTGGATTCGCCGACCTGAAAGTAGGGTGTCTCGGGCGTGGCTTCGATAAAGTTACCCGCTGAATACACCTGAAACAGGCGCATGCCCTCGCCCTGAATTTGGCCGCCAAAAATCAGCGACACATTGAAGTCCACCCCAGCTTGCTGGAGTGATGCGGCATCGCGGTCATGCACCTTGCGGATAGCCGAACCCAGCACACGAGCGGCGTCAAACATGCTGGTTGCGTTCCAGATGGTGATGCCTTCATCGGTCTCGTGGTCTTTGAGCTTTTCGATCTGCAAAATCTCACGAATCGATTGCGAGATGGACAGGTTGCCGGCTGAGAGCAGCACCATGAAGCGGTCGCCCGGCTTCTCATACACGATCATTTTACGAAAGGTGCTGATCTGGTCCAGCCCGGCGTTAGTGCGCGAGTCGGATAGGAACACCAGGCCGGCGTTGAGTTTGATGGCGACGCAGTAGGTCATTTTGGGTGTTTTGAGGCTGGGGATTAGGGTGTGAGTTGCGGCGTGGAAGCCGCGCAATGGGTAGTCTAGGGCATCCTAGATGGCCTGTGCGTCGTGGCTGAGCTTGGCAACGAGGCGGCACAAGTCGCCGAGGTCAATCGCGCCCGCCCAATTTTTTCAGCCCTTACCCGCCAGCGCCTTCAATTGGTATAGCGCCTCCAGCGCCTCGCGGGGGCTGAGTGCATCAGGGTTTATGGCTGCAACCCAGGTATCTACTGCGCTAGCAGCTACTTTTTCTATAGCAGGCGGCGCGGCAAATAAGTCCACCTGAGCTTGTGACTCAGAGGCGTGCAGCTCCAGCGCCTCCAGCGTGTGGCGCGCGTGGTTCAGCACGGCGGCAGGCATGCCGGCCAGGCGTGCCACCTGCACGCCGTAGCTTTTGCTGGCCGGGCCACTTTGAATCTCGTGCAAAAACACAATGTCGCGACCCGATTCGGTGGCGCTGACATGCAGGTTTTGCGCGGCGTGGTGGGTGGCGGGGAATTCGGTCAGCTCAAAGTAGTGGGTGGCAAACAGGGTGAAGGCCTGCGTCTTGTCGTGCAACTGCGTGGCTATTGCCGAGGCAAGTGCCAGACCATCAAAAGTACTGGTGCCCCGGCCAATCTCGTCCATCAGCACCAGGCTGTGCGGTGATGCACTGTGCAAAATTTGCGCCGCCTCGGTCATCTCCAACATGAAGGTGGACTGGGCGTTGGCCAAATCGTCGGCCGCGCCAATGCGGGTGTGAATGGCGTCGATGGGCCCCAGACGGCAGGTGGTGGCGGGCACATGGCTGCCAATGGAAGCCAGCAGCACGATCAGCGCCACCTGTCGCATGTAGGTCGATTTACCGCCCATATTGGGCCCGGTGATGATCTGCATGCGCGCCTTGGGGCCCATGCGGGTGTCGTTGGCGATGAAATTTCCGCTTGATAGTTCTGCTAGCCGCGCCTGCACCACCGGGTGGCGGCCTTGGGTGATGTCGATGCATGGTTCCACCACAAACTGCGGCGCGCACCAGCCCAGAGTCAGGCTGCGCTCGGTCAGCGCGCACAGGGCGTCCAGCGCGGCCAGGGCACGGGCCGTGCGGGTGAGCTGTGGAACGAAGGGCTGTAGGCGGTCTAACACCTGCTCAAACAGCCACTTTTCGCGCGCCAGCGCACGGTCTTGGGCGCTAAGCGCTTTGTCTTCAAAGGCTTTGAGCTCGGGGGTGATGAAGCGTTCGGCGTTTTTGAGGGTCTGGCGGCGGCGGTAGTCGTCGGGCACTTTGTCCAAGTTACCTTGGGTGACTTCAATGTAGAAGCCGTGCACGCGGTTGTACTGCACGCGCAAATTGGCAATGCCGGTGCGGGCCTTTTCGCGCCCCTCTAGCTCCACCAAAAAGCTGTCGCAGTTGGTTTGGATGGCGCGCAGCTCGTCCAACTCGGCATCAAACCCGGTAGCAATCACACCACCGTCACGTACCAGGGCGGCGGGCTCAGGCGCAATGGCTTGAAGCAGCAATTGGGCACATTCCGGTGGCGGCAGCAAGTCCAAAGCGAGGTGTACCAGTAGCCCCGCTGGAAGGTGGTTGGGCTGGGGATTCTGCGTAGGTAAAGGAGGAGCCCGCAAAGCGGGCGGGGGACACGAAGCAGAATTCTCAGCCCAATCGCCTTCCAGCCCTCGCAGAATGTGCGCAAGCAGCTCTGTTTTTTGTAGCGTCTGCACCATGCCCACCAGCTCACGCGGGCGCACTTGGCGCAGCGCGGTGCGGGCGGTGATGCGCTCCACATCGGCGCTGCCTTTGAGTTGCTTGCGTAGGGTGTCCCACAAGCCAGCCCTCAATGTAGCAATAGCATCCAGCCGGTGTTGCGCCTGTGCCCGGTCACGCCGGGGACTGAGCAACCAGCTTTTGAGCATGCGGCTGCCCATGCCGGTCATGCAGGTGTCTAAGAGCGAAAACAGAGTAGGGGAGTCTTCACCACGCAGGGTCTGCACCAGCTCCAGGTTGCGCCGGGTGGTGGGTGGCAGGTCGATCAGCTCGTCGTCACGCTGTACTTGCACGCTGCTGATGTGGGTGAGCGCGCGGCCCTGGGTGTGTTCGGCGTATTCCAGCAGTGCGGCGCTGGCGGCGTGGGCCAAGGGCAGGTCTTGGGCGTTCCAGCTACTCAGACTGGCGGCCTGCAGGGCGTCCAGCAATTTGCGCTGGCCTAAGGCACTGTCAAATTGCCACTCGGGCCGGGGGGTGGTGTACAGCGCGTTGTTGCTGGATGCGCTGGAGCGCAGTCGCTTTAAGCGGTCTTCAAACGTGGTGGTCACTGTTGCGCTGTAGGCCAGCTCACTGGGCGCCACGCGGGCTATCCAATCCGCCACCTCGTCGGGCGTGCACTCGGCCAGGTGCACCACACCCTGCGTGACGCTGAGCCAAGCCAAGCCGCAGCGGTTGCGTGGGCCCTGGTGCACCGCCATCAACATGGACTCGGACTTTTCGCTCAGCAGCTCGCTGTCGGTCAGGGTGCCGGGTGTGACCACGCGTACCACCTTGCGCTCTACCGGGCCTTTGCCGGTGACTTCGCCCACTTGCTCACAAATGGCGACCGATTCGCCGTGGCGGATCAGTTTGGCAAGGTAGCCTTCCATCGCGTGAAATGGTACGCCGGCCATGGCGATCGGCTGACCGGCCGATTGGCCGCGGGTGGTGAGGGTGATGTCCAAAATGGCCGCTGCTTTTTCAGCATCGGCGTAAAACATCTCGTAAAAATCCCCCATGCGGTAGAACAGCAGGGTGCCTGGGTGGTCTGCTTTAAGACCCAGGTACTGGGCCATCATGGGGGTGTGTTGCTTGTCGACTTCGCTCATGCGGGCGAGTCTATCAACTCAAGCGGGGCGCACAGGGGCTCCGAGGGGGCGAGCACGGTGGACGCACCCGCCTAAAACGCCTCAAAATGCCTTAAGGGTGGCTAAATACGCTGCCCAACACGTTTTTTAGCTGTTCACCGACGGTCTCCAGGCCGCCTTTGATGCCTTCGCTGTGGACGGCCGCGTGGGGGTCGCTGTCCAGCGGCTTGCTTTGCAAAGCGGTCAATTGTTGGGCTAGGCCGTCACGGCTTTGCTTCAAGGTCGCCAGTTTGTCGGCCACCTCGGGCTTTAGTGGTACTTTGACGTGCGACTGTTCCGCTTTTTCCATCATTTCGTCAAAGTGGCGCAGGCGCGCTAGCGATTCCAGGATGTGTTGCTCGGCCAGATGGATGGTTGCATTCATGATTCTCTCCTTGTTCAATGCCATTATTTTGCGACTGAATTGACCTGTGTCAAGTGGCAGTTGTCTGCCGCGTCGCGCGTTCCCATGGT